>JBJEUJ010000232.1:0-9791 GCA_051883775.1 Aristaeellaceae bacterium
CCATCTCGTAGGCGTTCCAGTGGGAGATGTCGCTGCGGTACATCTGGAAGCCGTCGTGGTGCTCGGCCACAGGCACCACATACTTTGCTCCGGCACGGCTGAACAGCTCCGCCCAGGCAGCGGGGTCAAACTTCTCCGCCTTGAACATGGGAATGAAGTCCTTGTAGCCGAAGTCCTTCTGCGGACCGTAGGTCTTGACGTGATGCTCGAACTCCTTGGAGCCCTGGATGTACATGTTGCGGGAGTACCACTCGCTGCTGAAGGCGGGCACGCTGTACACGCCCCAGTGGATGAAAATGCCGAACTTCAGCTGCCTGTACCAGTCGGGCGTCCTGTAGTGGGACAGGGAGGCCCAGGTATCGGTATACGGCCCCTGGGCAATCACCCTGTCGATCGTTTCCAGATATGGCTTCATATCGTACATGCTGTTTTCCTCCTGCTGTGCTGGTTTCCCTGGTCTCATTATCTCACAAACGCTATCTGTCAGACAGAGCAGAAACCTGTCCTTTTTTATCGAAAAATGGCGTGTTTTCTACAACTCTTTATGCTATACTGGTCGTGAACGTTATCGCTGCGGGAAGGAGGACAGCCAATGGGAACCCTGAATGCTGAGCTGGAATATGTCTTTCCTTTCGACGGCGTGACCATCCAGATTCTCAACCTGAAATATGTACCCATTCTGCAGGAGCTTCCCTCCCACAGCCATGGAAGCAACTGCTATGAAATTCATTATATTTCCAGCGGCTATGGCAGGCTGCACGTGGCCGGGAATGCCTACGACATCGTCCCCAACACGCTGTTCACCACAGGACCTCACGTCAAACATGCCCAGCAGCCTGACATGAAGGACCCCATGAAGGAATTCTGCATTTACCTGAAGGTCAACGCACCCGCCAGGCAAAAGATCGTATCCCACCTGGTGCATACCTTCTGCCGCACGGATTTCTGGATCGGGCAGGACACGCAGGGCATCCACGGGCTGATGCAGCAGCTGTTTTTCGAGCTGGAGCATACCTACATCGGGTATCAGGAGCAGATCCGGCTGCTTCTGTCCCAAATCCTGATCGCCGTGACCCGGAATTACGAGCAGCAGCGCGACCCGAACCAGGAGGCCGCCCGGATGCCGCAGGTGGATCAGAAGTCCCTGCTGATTGAGGAATACTTTCTCTACGAGTATCAGAACCTGTCCCTGGAGGAGCTGGCCAGCCGCCTGTTCCTCAGCCCCCGGCAGACGCAGCGCCTGCTGCGGGAATACTACGGCAAGACCTTCCACGAGAAGAAGCTGGAGGCGCGCATGTCCGCCGCCTGTATCCTGCTGGAAAACAGCGACCGCAGCATCTCCTCCATCGCCGAGGCGCTGGGCTATTCCACGCCGGAGCAGTTTTCCGCCACCTTCCGCAGGCAGTACCAGCTGACCCCCACCGAATACAGGAAGCAGCGCAAGCCATCCCCAGGCAGGTAGCCCCTGCCTGAAGCAAGGGGCACGACGGCCAACCCGGCCATCGTGCCCCATCATTTTTTGTGCAGGCGATGCTGCTTTGTCATCACGCTCCCGGGCCTGCTAAAGCATTCGCACGAAAGCAGGCCCGGTTCCGCCTCCCCTGCCGGGGAAACATGCGGCTCGCGCGGACGCGTCCCGGAGCTTCCGCTCCTTTGCGCCTCCGCCTGTTTTGCTTAATCAATGAAGTCGCCGCCGCTGCCGCTGTCGCTGCCGCCGCCGGAATCGGAGAAGCCGCCGCCACCGCCGCTGCTGTCGCTCCAGCCGCTGTCGGAGCCGGAGAAATCGGAGCCGGACGAGTCGGAAACGGGCGGTCTGGCCTCGGCAGCCTCCCGGCTGACGGACTCCATCGCACGGTAAAGCTCCTGCTCCTGCAGCATGCGGTACATATCGTCGTCACGGGTGAACGCATCTGCGGAGGCGCCCTCGGGATACTTCAGGCGCAGCGCTTTGGCCACCCTGGGGCCATAGCCCATGGCGACGGCGTAGACCATGTACGCCTGCCAGGCGGAAAAATCCGGAAGCTCCCTGTCCTCCATGTTCGTGAAATCATCCAGATACCGTCCGAAGGCCTGCCACAGGGCCAGGTCGTTCTCCGACGTCTGGTTCAGGATGACGCAGCGGCCCCGGCCGAACCTCCTGCCCAGGCAGAACACGAAGACCATCAGCGCCGCCAGCGTAAGGGTTATCACGCCGGCACAGATGGAAATGTCCACCTCGATACCGTCGTACAGCGTGCTGAACATGCGGATCAGCGTCGCAAGGATGCCCGCAGCCACCGTCAATATCCACAAAGGCCCTGTCCCTCCAAAGAAGGGACGCTTGACCGTCTCCGTTCTGACCAGCTTTTTGTATTCCGTGCTCACAGCGCTGTCAAAGCTGCTGCGGAACTTCCAGGCAGTCTCCTGATGATCGTGAATGTACTGCTGCAGCTCCTTCATGGCCATCCGGCCGCTGCCGTCGGCGGCGTTCAGCAGAAAGCTCCACAAAGCCTCCTGATACTCCGGCAGCATTTCCTGCTTCGCGGTATCCTGCTGCGCATTCAGCTCCAGCTCCACATCCCCGTCAGATGACCGGAAACGAACCAGCTTCTTCTGGTACAGCTCCATCAGCGTTGCCGAAATCTGCCGGGAGACGTCGGGGCTGCCGTCGTAGAAGTGTACCAGCCGGTCGACGACCGGGGCAGGCCGGTCATCCGGCATCGTCTGGCAGTACCGGGGCGACTGGGCGGGGGTGAGCCTGTACTTTTTCGGATTGCGCTGTCGCTTGCCCCAAATGACGGCGATCAGAAAGACCCCGATGCCAGCCATCATGAGGATGTTCGGCAGCAGATCCATGATGTCGTACTGGAACGCAAAGTAAATCTCAGAGCAGAAGTCCTGGACGGCATTCTGCACGGGATGCGCATCCGCCCATGCGTCCCGTTCGGCCCAGTAGGCCGTCCAGTAGGCTTCGCTTTCCGCCCGCCGGCGCGCCTCCTCCTCCTGCTGGCGCGCTTCTTCCTCCCGCCTGGCGTTGGCGCTGTCGGCCAGCGCCTTTTCCTCGGCCAGGATGCCCTCCAGCGCCGTACCCGCCTGCACCCATCCGCCGGTGAAGCAGCTTGCAGGCAGGGTGGAACGGATATCCACGATGGTTCCCAGCGGGACGTTTTCCACCCGCAGGGCCGCAGAGCCGTCAGGCTGCTTGTCGAACGAACCGTTCTGCGGCCCGTGGGCCCAGATGTTGAGCTCCTCCGCCGGGCAGCCTGCGGGCGCCGTCAGGACGGCGGTGAGCGTGCCAATGTCGGATATGCCGGTTTCGCTGGTCAGGTTCCAGAAAAACTCGCCCACATCGTCATAGAGCTTCACCGCGTTTTCCACACGGTAGCTGATCCGAACGACACGTATGCCGTCGCCCTGCTGCCGGAAATAGATGTAGACGGTATTGCCCCCCTCCCTGTCCTCCACCGCAAAGGTGTTCGTGGGACGGTTGTCATTGTCCGGCTGAGGCAGATGCGGCAGAGGCATGCCGTCCAGCGAGGCCTGCCAGCCGCTGAACACCCGGGGCCCGGCGAAGATGTTGTTCACCCCATAGCGGGTAAACTCACGATCGCCGCTGAACACGATTTCCCTTGTTTCGGTGATCAGCGCGCTGCCATCCTCCTGCAGCGCAATATCAAAGTGCAGAGCATGCAGCTCAGCGCTGCCCTCATCCGCCGCCGCGGTCAGCGAAAACACGGACAGCGCCAGCACCAGGAGAAAGAAGCAGCCTGTTCTGCGGAAAAAGCGGCCCATGGAGCAGCCTCCTTTCATCGGAAAATCCGGTCAGGGCATGACGGCAGATGCGTCATTCGCCCACAGGCTGCGCCTCGTAGGCGACGGATTCCTCTTCCCTGATATAGGCGGCGTCCGCGTAAACGCTGCCGAATCTCTCGGTGAGGGGCGTCAGCATCAGATCCCCGTTTTCATCCAGGCTCACATCCGCCACGTGGCTGCCATCCTGGGAATACAGCTGCAGCACCGTCGTGCCGGAGGTCACAAACCTGCCGTCGTCATAGATGTAGCCGCCCGTGCCGTCATCATTGAGCGCATTGCGGTATTCCCAGGTTCCGTCGCCGCTGATGCGGATACTTTCCGCATTCAGATCCCCGTACTGGTACCAGGCGTCAAAGAAGACCACGAAGTCCTCAAGGCTCTCGCCGCGGGCGCTGGGATCGTCATCCATGGCTGATGCATCCCGGAGCTCCAGGGAGCTCACCGCGTTCCGGTATGCCTCCTCCAGCTCATCCGCATATTCCGCATCCATCCGGAACGCATAGGCATAGGTATGGGTATCCGTCTGGAGGAGGATCATTTTCCACAGGCAGGTATCCTCATTGCCGCCGGTGGTGAACGTCACGTCATACACCGGATGGGTGAGCCTCGCCGTCAGCTCCTGGTTCTGGCTGTCCTGGTAATCCGCCGCCGCGCTTCCGCTCACCGTGGCGGCAAAGGCCTCCCGGAAGGCCTGGCCGGTTCCATCGGCAGCGTCTTCGTTGGCCGCGCAGCAGCTCACAATGACCAGAATGCCGTCCTCCGTCATGGTCGAATGGTAATAGCCGCCCTTCCAGGAGGCGTCATCCTCCAAAGGTGCCAGGTCCATGTCCTGCACAATGGCTGTCAGCACGGGGAAGGACGCCGGCTGCTCCTCCGCGCTGCCCGCCTCCTGGGCCAGCGCAGGCTGCAGCGCGGCTGCGGACAGGGCTGCCGCGACCAATACAAACGCCATGAGGACTGCCAATACCTTTTTCTTCATCATGCATGCTTCCTTTCTGTACCGTTTTTATCCATTTCAGCCCACCATACCTGTATTGTACGAGGAATCGCCGGCAGCGGCTATTAACCAATGGTTAATTTTTGCGCCGCCTGAAGCAGCTCCAGAAGCTGCTTCCTCTTCGTCCGGGTATCGCCCCTGATTTGAAGCTTGGAATAAATCCGGTTCACATACTGCTTGACGCTGCCCTCTGCCAGAAACAGCCTTTCCGCAATCTCCCGGTTGGACAGCCGCTGCGCCATCAGCCGGACGATCTCATATTCCCGCTGTGTCAGCGCGTCAAAAGCCGCCGGGCGGGCCCCGGCCGTCTTTCGCGCCCTGGCCGCTTCGCCCAGCGCGATGATCTTCCCGACCAGCCCGCTCCGCCTCTCCCGTGCCAGGATCGGCTGCAGGCGGCCGTAGTTCTCCACAAAGGGCATCACCAGGCCGTCCGGCTCGGCGTCGGATAGCGCCCTGGAGAGCCACTCGTGCGCCTTATCGGCTTTTCCCAGCATCTCATAGGCCGCCGCGGTCTGAATGCGGATATGCAGCGCCACCAGCGCATAGTGCATGGCCTCGCATACAGCCAGCTGTCCCTCGCTGCGTCCGATCACCCTGGCCCAGGCGCCCTGGGCGAGATACACCTGGTTTTCGATCATGTCCATCATGGGCTTGCCCGGCGCGAGAAAATTGATGGTGGACAGCTGGTGCCCGGCAAACACGTCAGGGATCCGTTCCGGCTCCCCCGCCAGGGCGTGGTAGTAGGCGCTGGTGGCCGTCCATAGATTGATCCATGCGGCGTTGTGCTGGCGCAGCAGCTCCGCGCGGCGTTCCTCCAGGGAGCAGCGCTGCTCCACCTTCGTCCACAGGGAAAGCCGCCATGCCAGAAAGTCGCAGCACAGCGCCATGTTCACCTGCCCGTTCCCCTCAATGCCCGCATAGGCGTGCTCCAGCCCGATGGCCGCGTCCGTGAAGCGGCCCTGCATGTACGCTGCCTCTGCCCGCATGATTTTCTCCGCGCCCTGCCCGTGGTTGTTGGTGATCCGGTAATAGTGGGGCATGCACTCGTCCATCTCGGCAAGCTCGCTTTGCATTTCGCCCGGCGCGCGGTAGAACATCATCAGCACGGACGGCGAGCCAAAGGTCCAGCCGCCGCTTTGGCGGATGCTGATGGCCGGCCGCGACATCTGCGCGCTGGCGCTGCGGTGCAGACGGCTCATGGCGCTGATGTCGTTATAGCAGAGGAAGCTCATAATCAGGTCACTCTCGCCCAGCAGGTCGCCGCGCTCCTTTGCGGGCATCTCCGGGTGCTCCTCGATAGCGGCCATCAAAAGGGCTTTCATTTCCAACATTTTGGGAATCAGCCGCCAGTTGAACATACTGCGCATCAGTACCAGAATCGACAGAGGATGCGCTTTCAGCACGGCAGCAGGGCACGCCTCAATATCGGAGAGCACGACCTGTGGATCAAGCGAGGAGAGCAGAATACCCGCGTCTTTTTGTATGACGCGCAGCAAGGCGTCGTAATTTCCGCTCCGTCGGTAAGATGCTATGGCGTGCAGATACTGTCCGCAGTTTTCGTACCACAATCCGAAGCGTTCCAGATAGAACGACTGTTTTTCCTTTTCCAGCATCCGGAATCTGCGCTCGGCACATTCCTTCATCATGTGGTGGAAGCGGAAAGTCACGCCGTCCGGCAGACATTTGACAAATGCGTTTTGCTCAGTCAATACGGAAAGCAGCTTTTCTGCATTGGAGTCCCCTGTGACGAAGCGCGCCATTTCCACGGTAAACTCATCGGCAAGCCCCATGACCGCCAGAAACTCCTGCTGCTTCTCAGGAAGCGGGTCGATCATGGCAGCGGTGAACGTGGAATAGATGTCGGAGTTGCGGTCGGGCAACGCACCGCGCTCGGAGAGCGTCCGCAGGTTCAGATATACGGCGGAAAACCAACCCTCGCTGGAATAGAGCAGGGCTTCAACCTGCGCATCGGAAAGCTCGGTACCGCATCGGTGAGCATAAATGGCAAGTTCCGTGTAGTTTAGCCGCAGGTGTTCCGTGCCAATCTGGTAAACCTTGCCCCCCAGCCGGACGGTTTCCGCGGCGGGCAGAAACCGGTCCCGGCTGGCAACGATCAGGTGTACGTTACCCGGCATACGATTTGCAAGGGTGCAGAGAAAATCGGAAACGCGGCTGTCCGTCAACAGGTGAAAATCGTCAATAAAGATATAGCAGGCAGTTTCTCCTGCCAGTTCATGGCAGAGATCATCTGCCAGCAGTCCCCCTCCGGCGGCATCCGTGGGGCAGGTATAGTCCCGCAGGAAGTCAAAACCTGCCCGAACAAAGGCGTTCTGTATGCTTTTCCAGAAGATCTCAAGGTTATCGGAATATACGCTGATGCGGATGACATTTAACGCTTCTGCTTTGGCGCGCTGCTCCAGATACCAGTTCACTGCCGTTGTTTTGCCATAACCCATAGGCGCCACCACCGTGGTCAGGGCGCAGCGGGAGATGGGCCGCAGACTCTCCTGCAATCGCTCGGATATGTAAATGGCATTCAGGTTCCATTTCGGCTTTGGCATGCTTGTCACCTCCGGCTTGTCCGCGTCCTCCGGTATCGCCCGGAGCCTTCCGAAACGGGATGCACCGGGAATACGTCCCTCAAGCGCAGGATGGATTGACCCCCTTCTCCGCTGCACCCCTTGCTTCCGCTCCTGTCGGGCCTCCGTCCGCCTGCCATCCGGCTGACTCCATGATATACGAAGAACCGCGGCTTTTCAAGAATCCGATGGCAGCGGTTCCTGAACTTTTTTGGCGCCCGGCGAGCTGCCGGCGACGGACGCCGATCCCTGCATCCGGATCGCTGCTGCTGCGCAGATCCGGTCGGGAGGGTATATCCTCATGGAGCTGTATGGGCAGGAGAAGTATGCCAGCGAAGATGTGCAGGCCCTGTCCGCCGGAGCCGCCCCGCTGCCTTACCATGAAAGCGCCTCCCTTTACCTGACGACCATGGCCGGTCAGGCAAAGGGAGGCGTTTTTGTCCGGTGGGACGATCCCGATGGCGCTCCGATGAGGCCATCGCCGAATGCGCCCCGTTCATCGTCATGTGCCGGCGCAGGGGGCGCTTCAGCCCTCCGGCTCTGCGTGCTTCTCCTTCGGCCTGCGCCCCTTCCCCGTCACCAGAGGAACCAGCGTGACAAGCAGCACAATGCCCGAGCCGACCGCCACCATCCCGACGCGCGCTTTCCCCGCGGCGGGGTCCTCGATCAGCGTGCTGTCCGAGGGCTTGGAGGAATTGTAGGAAACGGTGACCCCGGAGCCAACCCTTTTTCGGGAGCCCCAGGTTTCCCTGCAGGTGTAGGTAACGCCGTCCACCTCATAGTCCGCTTCAATCAGAAAGCTCAGGGTGGGGCCGCCGTTCTCCAGGATTCCCCTTGACCTGCGGGTGACGTCCGTGCAGGAGGTGATAAGCCCCTGGGTCTGCCGGTCATAGTACGCCGGGTCATCCCCCGTATACATCATCAGGGAGAGCGCAAACGCCAGGAGCGCAGGGAACACCAGCAGCAGGCTGTACACGCGGTACGTCTCCCAGAATTTCCTGTGAGCGTCGGACTTTTCCATAGGCCCATCTCCTTTCCCCCGACGGACGAAGCCTCTACTGCACCAAGCCGGTAATGACCAATTCCCCGTTTTCCACGGTGACAAGGCTGCTGCGAACCGCACCGTGGCTGTAGAAGTCCCCATAGGTATAGGCGATCACATACCCATCCGGCTGCTTCTCCACCTTCAGCACGTCATACGCGCCCTCGATGCTCCCGGTAAGGGTCTTTCCCCCTGCCGAAAGGGTCAGCTCGGTCACGGAGCGCGCCTCATCCCCGTTGTCCACAAAGCGCGTCTCCAGCACCGCGTCCTCGCCATACCACATTGCCTGCGGCGTCATCTGCGCTTCCTCCCGGGCAGCGTATTCATGCAGAAGGCTGCACACGCTGTCCAGCCGGTTTTCACCCAGCTCGTAGTCCTGACCATCATAGCAGAAGTAGCTGTGCGGCAGGAAGCCGAAGGTACAGGCTTCCTCGCCGAAGGCGAAGCAGTACGCTTCATACTGCAGCTGCGCCATGTCCACCTGACAGCCCCTCCTGCTGACAGGGGTGCGCAGAATAGCGTCCAGCGCCTCCCGGACGATGGCGGGATCGTCCACGGTGACGGTAAAGGTGTCCGGCGCGCCGATGGACTCGGTATAGGTCAGCGCGGTGGGCGTTTTGTCCGCGAGCGCCGCAAGCTCCTCGCTGAACGCCCCGATGGTCGTCATCGACGGGGACGGAAGGCCGGGCTTCTTTTCCGCCCGGGGATAAGCGATCAGGAAGACTGCGAGGGAAACGAGCAGCCCGGCCAGAGCAGCCTTCCGAACGCGCCTGCAAAAGCCCGCGGCCTTGCCGATGAAGGGATTGCCTGCAGGAATCAAGCCTGCAAGGAGCATGACCGCGCTTGCGGCGAAGACAATCGCGGCAAGGATCCACAGTATTCTGACAAAGAGCATTTTCATTCCACCTTCCCATTCGTTTGCGCGCAGGCTATTATCCGTTCAGCTCCGTCCAGTCAGGTATTGCCGATGAACCTTCCGGCTTCCATCATCCTTTCTGCTGTGTTCAATATACCACATGCAGCGTCATTTTTCAAAGAAATGATGATTTTTCTGGTATGGCTCGCTCTGGTCGGGCAGATCAGGCCGCCCCCGCTGCTTCCGTACATAAGGAGTCATGATCCTGCTCATGCACATTTCATCCTTTCCGTTGTTTTGTATATCGAAGCATCATTGATGCCACATAGATGGCTGTGATGGCCTCCGTCACCGGCATGGCAAACCAGATGGCATCCGGGCCTGCCACAGCGGGCAGCAGACAGATGAGGATGCCGCTGATCACCGCGCCGCGCCCGACGGAAACCAGGAACGACGTTCTCGGCTTCAGAAGCGCCTGGAAGTAATAGGTCGAGAAGATGTTGAGCGGCAGCAGCAGGAAGGAAA
>JBJEUJ010000233.1:0-9748 GCA_051883775.1 Aristaeellaceae bacterium
CAGGACAACCAAGCGGCTTCGGCCGCTTTTTTCATGCGCAGGGAACGGTTTTTTGTCTGTACATTATGCTCTGCACGCTTTGACATTTGCCCAGCGGGGATGTAGAATATGGTTTGGCCCCTGAATCACACAAAAGGATGTGACCCCTTCCATGAAGGACCTGACCGTAGGCCGTCCCGGGCGTGTACTGGCTGCCTACACGCTGCCCCTGTTCGGGAGCATTATCTTCCAGCAGCTCTACAACATCGCCGACAGCCTGGTGGCCGGCCGCTATATCGGCACGGAAGCCCTGGCCGCCGTGGGCAACTCCTATGAAATCACGCTGATCTACATAGCCCTGGCCGTGGGCTGCAACATCGGCGCGTCGGTGATTACCGCCCGCTTCTTTGGCGAGAAGCGCTGGGGCGAGGTACGCAGCGCCATCACCACGTCGCTGATTTTCTCGGCGGCGCTGGGCCTTGTGCTGACCGGCGCGGGCTTTGTCCTGTGCGACTGGCTGCTGCGCCTCATCAACACGCCCCAGGAGGTCTTTGCCGATTCAGCCGCCTACCTGGACATCTACCTGATGGGCTATGTGTTCCTGATCCTCTACCAGGTGTCCACGGGCATCTTTTCTGCCATGGGTGACTCCCGCACGCCCTTCTGGTTCCTGGCGGTGTCCTCGGTCAGCAACATCTTCGTGGACATCCTCTTCGTCCGGCAGTTCGGCATGGGTGTGGAGGGCGTTGCCTGGGCCACGTTCCTGTGCCAGTCCGTCAGCGGCATGGCGGCGGTGGCGGCGGTGCTGCTGAAGCTGCGCCATCTGGAGGGCCGGGGCGCGCCGCTGTTCTCCTTCCCCATCCTGAAGAAGATTCTGACCATTGCCGCGCCCAGCGCCGTGCAGCAGAGCTTCATCTCCGTGGGCAATATCCTGATCCAGAGCGTGATCAACGGCTTCGGCACCGCGGCCATCGGCGGCTACGCGGCGGCGGTCAAGCTGAATAACATGACCATCACCTCCATCACGGCCCTGGCCAACGGCATCAGCAACTACACCTCCCAGAACCTGGGCGCGAAGAAGCACGAGCGCATCCGCCAGGGCTTCCGCAGCGGCGCGGTGCTGGGCGGGGGCGTGGCGCTGCTGTTTGCTGCCGTATACCTGATTTTGGGCTCGAAGCTGGTGGGCGTGTTCATCACCGACGGCAACCTGGAGGCCCATCAGGTGGGCGTGCGCTTCCTGCAGATTGTCTCGCCCTTCTACGTGGTCATCGCCATGAAGCTCATCAGCGACGGCGTGCTGCGCGGCGCGTCCCGGATGAACGACTTCATGGCCTCCACCATGACGGACCTGGTGCTGCGGGTGGCGCTGGCCTTCGTATTTTCCTCCATGATGGGCGTGACCGGCGTGTGGCTAAGCTGGCCCGTGGGTTGGGTGATCGGTACGGTGCTGTCCTGCTGGTTCTATGTTCGCTGGATCCGGAAGCTGCTCGCGTCCTCCCCGGCGCAGGTGTGACGCATCGTTCCCGATCGCTTCCGTCCCGTTTTCTTCCATGCAAAAAGCCTGCCGGTATCAGCCGGACAGGCTTTTCTGTCGCCGGAATCATTGCTGCAGCGCATCCTCAAAGGCCTCGAAGAATTCCGGACAGCTCCAGGTGCCGCAGGCGGACAGGTTCTCATCCCGGACGGCCAGCTGCACCGTCAGGCCGTTGTCCAGGCTGATGAGCAGGGACTGCTTGCCGCTGACCGTGCCGCTGGACTCATAGGTTGCGCAGTCCAGCAGGGTGGACAGAAGCTGCTCGCAGGCGTCCGCATCGGTGACGGTACCCACGTCGCTGAGCTCCATGCAGGCGATGTGCCCGCTGATTTGCAGCGTGTCGCCCAGGGCTTCGCTGCCTCGCAGGGCGTTGCCGTTGAAGCTGACGCGCTGGAACAGGCGCATGCTGCCGTTGACCTCCGCAGCCACCAGGGTGCCGCCCATGCCGCTGATCTCATACACCTCCGTGCCGAAGGCTGCAGCGTTGGACAGCAGCACATCCCCGCCGGAGAGAGAGGGCTCCGTGGTGAACTCCGCCACCGTACCCAGGCTGCTGCCCAGCAGGCTGTCGCTGACGGCGGCGGGCGTGGTCATCATCCGGTAATAGCGGCCCTGCGCACCGATGAGCGGGAAGGTGCCGCTGCCGTCCTCCCAAAGGCTGCGGTATGCGGGTGCCGCGCCGTTCTGGGTGATGGACACGCTGTCCTCGGCTTTGTTCAGCAGGGCGCGCTCATTGCCTACGGCGCCGCTGCCGGCGGCCTGGGATGTGATGAGATTCTCCTGCCGGGGCTGGCGGAGCATGGGTACCGTGACGGCCACGCACACCACCAGCGCCATGGCGCAGGCCAGCGCCGGAGCCCAGACCCTTCTGCGGCGGGGCTGAGGCGGCCGCTCGGCTGCGCGCTCGATGCGCAGCATCAGATGGCGGTCGGCCTCCAGGCCGCCCATGGCTCTGTCCGCCGTGTCCTGCAGCTGCTCCAGCCGGTGCAGCACCTCCTGGCTTTTCATTCCGCCTCGCCTCCCTTCAGAATCTGTTCCAGCTTTTTCCGGCCTCTGCTCAGCCGGGACGAAATGGTTCCCTCGGGCAATTCCATCATCTCTGCAATCTCCGTGATGCCATAGCCTTGATAATAGTGCAGCAGGATAACCTCCTTGAAGGAGGCGGGCAGCTGATTGATGGCGCTCATCAGCTCCTGCTGATCCGTCAGCTTGCCGATCTCGTCCGGCGCAGGCACAAGCTCGAACTTCGGGCTCCCCAGGACAACCCGCTTCACCCATGCGCCCCGCCACAGATCCCGGCAGCGGTTCAGCGCAACCTTCAAAAGCCACGCCTTTTCGCGGCCCTCCTGCAGCACGGGGGCGTTGGTAATCAGCCGGACAAACACGTCCTGGCACACGTCCTCCGCCTTCTGCCTGTCTCCCAGATAGAAGTAGCTTACGCGCAGCACGTCGGTAGCATACTTTTCGTACAGCTCCTCGAAGTACGCGGTATCGTCCCGAACCTGCGCCGCCTGCACGAGCTCTTCCTCCCTGCCGTTTCTTTCGGATCGTTCATCCATATAAACGCATAACCCTCCCGGCTTTATTCCAACGTAATTGTAACATTTTCAAGAAATTTGAAAACAAAAGTGTGACAAGCCGGGATAGCTCCGGCCCGCGCAAGGTCATTATACCATAGCCCTCCGACATGCGTAAAGGGTCAGAAAAAGGCAGCCTGCGCCTGATGCTGCCGCAGACTGCCTGACTATGCGTTATGCCATGATATGCTGACGGGGTCAGATGGCCGCGCGCACCGCCATCACCCGGCGGGCCACATCGGCAAACTCCTCCGGCGTCAGGGACTGCGCGCCGTCGCACAGGGCGTGCTTGGGGTCGTTGTGCACCTCGATCATCAGGCCGTCCGCACCGCAGGCGGCTGCCGCCAGGGCCATGGGCTTCACCAGGCGGCTCACGCCCGTGGCATGGCTGGGATCCACAATCACCGGCAGATGGGTCTTTTCATGCAGCACGGGGATGGCGGACAGGTCGAGGGTATTGCGGGTAGCCGTTTCATAGGTGCGGATGCCCCGCTCGCACAGGATGACCTGCTCGTTGCCGCCGGCCATGATGTATTCCGCGCTCATCAGCAGCTCCTGGATGGTGTTGGCAAGGCCGCGCTTGAGCAGGATGGGCTTGCGCAGCTTGCCCAGCTCCTTGAGCAGCTCGAAGTTCTGCATGTTCCGCGCGCCCACCTGGATCACGTCCACGTCCTCGAACAGGGGCAGATGCGCCGCGTCCATGATTTCCGTGACGATGGGCAGGCCTGTTTCCGCCTTGGCCAGCTTGAGCAGGCGCAGGCCCTCTCCGTGCAGCCCCTGGAAGGCATAGGGCGAGGTGCGGGGCTTGAAGGCGCCGCCCCGCAGGAGCGTCGCGCCCGCCGCCTTGACAGCCCGGGCCACGGTGATGATCTGCTCCTCCGTCTCCACCGAGCAGGGCCCGGCGATGATCTGGAACATGCCTCCGCCGATTTTCACCCCGGCGCCGCAGTCCACCACCGTGTCCGTGGGGTGGAACTTGCGGTTGGCGTTCTTGTAGGGCTCCTGGATCCTGCGCACGTCCTCTACCGCGTCCAGGGTGGCGATCAGGTCGGGATCCACCCGGGTGGTGTCGCCGATCAGGCCCATGATGGTGGAGTTTTCGCCCTGGGAGAAATGAATCCTAAGACCCATGCTGCCAAGGAATTCCTTGAGCTTGTCCACCTGCTCCTGGGGCGCGTTCTGCTTGAGAATGACGATCATGCTACCATACCTCCGTACTGCATTTTTTGTGGGAACCGTACTGCCGTGCTTCAAAGAAAACGCCCCGCGGCGTCATGCCACAGGGCGGATGGATGTCCATGCCAAAATCACGCCCTGTCACTGGAACAGCACGCAATAATAATAACCGAAATAACGGCGCAGCATGAGGCATCCTCCTTTTCTTTGCGATAATCATACTCTACTTTTGCCCTTTTGGCAAGAGAAAAACCGAAAAAAGTCAATGATTCCGTCCGGTTTCCTCCAGG
The DNA here is from genome assembly GCA_051883775.1 of Aristaeellaceae bacterium. Lineage (GTDB taxonomy): Bacteria > Bacillota > Clostridia > Christensenellales > Aristaeellaceae > UBA11524. The sequence continues at coordinate 4,557 of JBJEUJ010000233.1, forward strand.
TACTTCTCCAGCTTGCGCTTCACGCGCTGCAGGGCGTTGTCGATGGACTTGACGTGGCGGCCCAGGTTGTCGGCAATCTCCTGGTAGCTCTTACCGTCCAGGTAGGCGCGCAGCACCTCCTGCTCCAGGCCGGAGAGCACCTCGTCAATCTTGTGGTTGATGCTGGACAGATCCTCCTGCCCGATAATCAGCTCCTCCGGGTTGGTGGCCCGGCCCTCGATGATCACATCCAGCAGCGTCCTGTCGCTCTCCTCGTCGTAGAGGGGCTTGTTGAGGGAGACGTAGCTGTTCAGGGGGATGTGCTTCTGACGGGTGGCGGTCTTGATGGCGGTGATGATCTGCCTTGTGATGCACAGTTCCGCAAAGGCGCGGAAGGAGGACAGCTTGTCCGGCCGGAAGTCGCGGATGGCCTTGTACAGGCCGATCATGCCCTCCTGCACAATGTCCTCGTGATCCGCGCCGATGAGGAAGTAGCTGCGTGCCTTGGAGCGGACGAAATTCTTGTACTTGTTCAGCAGATACTCCTCCGCCACATTGTCCCCGCTGCGGCACAGAGCCACAATGTCCTCGTCGCTCATGGACGAATAGTCGGAGGGAAAGGACGCCTCGTCTTCCGTCTCCAGGCCGTCGGATTGCCCCTCCTGCTGCATGGCAAGGGCCTCCAGCTCCTCGTCGGTCAGGTCCATGTCACGTTCATCCATTGCATTCACATCCATTCATCGCATTGCTTATTTTCCGCGGCGCATGGCCTCAAGGGCCCGGCGGGTATCCTCCGGCAGGCGGGAGGCCAGGGAGGCCTTGGGGGTGGCGCTGACCGTGCGGTGCTGCTCCATGCCCCGCTGGCGCAGATGCCTTAGCTCCCGCAAAAGCTCCCGGGAGGTCAGGCGCGTTGCTCCGGTGGACAGTACCTGGCTTTGCTCCAGGCCGTCGGAGGTGGCCACGCGGACGGCGCGGTACCTGGGCGTCTGGGCCACCAGGCGTTCAATGTAGCTGTCGGCCGTTTCGCCGTGGCGGGTGTAGACCAGCGTCAGATTGCCGAACTGTTCCTCGGTGCGGATTTTCCTGTCGGACTGGTATCCGTCAAAGACCAGCACCACGTCCTCCCCGGAATAGCCGCTGTAATCCTCCAGCAGGCGCAGCAGGCGGTCCCGGCACTCGTCGATGGACCAGCGCTCCTTCTCCGCCTCCCGCCATGCGCCGATGACGTTGTACCCATCGATGATCAGCAGCGGTTTCATGCCCGCCGGGTGGACAGCACGCGGTACATCATGACGCCCGCAGCCACGGAGGCGTTCAGGCTGTCAATGTGCCCCGCCATGGGCAGGGAGACCCGCTGGTCGCAGCTCTCGAGGGTCAGGCGGCTGATGCCCTCGCCCTCCGCGCCGATGACCAGCGCCACGCCGCCCTTGAAGTTCACCTGCTCAAAGTCCTGGCCGTCCATGGTCACCGCGTAGGTCCATACGCCCTGCTTCTTCAGCTCATCAATGGTGCGGTTCAGGTTGACCACCCGGGCCACCTTCATATGCTCCACCGCGCCGGCAGAGGCCTTCACCGCGGCGGGGGTCAGGCCCACGCTGCGCCGCTCGGGCACAATCACGCCATGAGCGCCCGCGCACTCCGCGCTGCGGATGATCGCGCCCAGGTTGTGGGGGTCGGTCACGCCGTCCAGCAGAATCAGGAAGGGCTCCTCGCCCCGCTCCCGGGCAGTCTCCAGCATGGCGTCCACCGTGCTGTACTGATAGGCGGAGGCGAAGGCCAGCATGCCCTGGTGATGGGGTGCGATCTCGTCCAGGCGGGACTTGTCCACCTCCTGCACGGGGACGCGGGCTTCCCTGGCCATCTGCACGATTTCCCGGGCGGAGCCGGACAGCTCGCCCTTCTGCACCAGGAGCTTTTCCAGGTCACGGCCGCTCTTGAGGGCCTCGCGGATGGGATTGCGCCCGGCCAGCACGTTCTCCATGCGGTCGATCTGCTCTTCCACGGGCATCACAGGCGCAGCAGGCGCACGATGCTCGAAGTCACGGTAGCTGACCTCCCTGCGGGGTGCGGCCTCCACGGGGCGGCGATCCTCCCGGGGACGGCGGTCGGCGGGACGGGCATTGTCCCTGCGTTCGCCGTATGGCTTGCGGTCGCCCTCCCGGCGATGCTCGCCATAGGGGCGGTGTTCGCCCTCTTTGCGGCGATCCCCGTAGGGCCGCCGGTCGCCCTCCGTCCTCCGGCTGCCGCCGCGCACGTTGCGGCTGTTGCCGTCGCCCTCCTCGGCATTGGGGCCGAAGCGGCGGTTGGCCGGGCGATAGTGGGCGCCTTCGTCATCCCAGGAGCCCTGGTTGGCGTAGTTCTTCTTCCGGGGGTGACGATCGGGTACATCCTTGTAAAATGCCATGGTGTTGATTCTCCTTACATTCTTTGCTTGTCGAAGGCGGCAGCATCGCCGCCGGAAACGGTTATTCCTGATGGGCCAGCGCGTCCAGCATGTCCCTGCGGGCCTGGCGGATTTCCGCCGCTCTGCCGCAGGATTTCGCGCCCTCCGGGCACGCGCCCCTGAGACACCCGGGGCCCGCGTCGGCAAACAGCGCGGGCGCGACCTCCATGCACAGGCGGTGCATCTCCGTGGCCAGAGCGCGGATCTCCCACTGGGCGCGGCTGCACATCCGCAGGCTGAAGAAGTGCCGCAGCTCCCGCACGTTCATGGTCATCATCAGCCGTGTTTCGCAGGCGCCGGGCAGCACAAAGCGCGCGTCCTCGTTGCTGCTCTCCCCTGCTGCGCCCAGCCGCTCCTGCCACTGGCAGTACCACTGGTGCATCTGATCCATCTGCCGGGCGTATTCGTCGGCAGCGTCCTGGCCCAGGGCGGCGATCTTCGGCGGAATAATGTAGCCAAAGCCCTGCTCATAGCTGACGTAGCGCTGGCTCTGCACGGAGAAGCTGGCCAGTCGGTGGCGGGTCAGCTGGGCCAGCAGCACGCGGCTCACGCCCTCCACGCCGAAGGTGAAGGACGCATGCTCCAGCACGGAATCATGCCCCATGCCCATGATCTTCTGCACAAAGTCCGACTGATCCTTCGCGCTGACGCGCTGGGTCAGGTCGTCGATGGTGGCCCGGGAGTAGCACAGCCGCGCGCCCAGGGCGACAATTTCCTCCGGGGACAGGGTGTGGCGGATCAGCGCCACATGGAGCTTCACTTCAGGCATGGTCATCCTCCGTCTGGCTGGCGGCGAACAGCTGCTTGATTCTGTCCTCCTGGCCGGTTAAGTACAGGTAGCCCATCAAAGCCTCCAGGGCGGTGGCGGCCTGGTAGTCCGCCAGCTCCTGGTGCCTGGGGGCGGCATGGTGGGGATGGGCGTTGCGGCCCCGGCGGACGGTCTCGGCCTCCGCGTCGGTCAGCAGAGAGGCGATGCGCTGGAGCGCCTCGGCCTGTGCCCGGGCGTTGACGCTGGCCACGGCCTCCCGGTGCATGTGGCGCACGTTGTAGCCCTGGTCAATCAGCCTTCCCCCCACCATCAGCTCCCATACGGAATCGCCCAGGTAGGCCAGCTTCAGCGGATTGAGCAGCCGGGCCTCGGCTTCCGTCATGGGCGGCGACTGACGCAGGCTCACACGCTTCCCTCCCTTATGTGCATACGCATCGAATTATATCATATCGCCGTCTGTTTGGGTACCCCTATCTTCCCCCAAAAGAGGAAAAAATCCGCCGGCGCAGGAAAAAGCGGGTATCCCTCGATACCCGCTCCAGTACACCATTAGGGACTCGAACCCTAGACACCCTGATTAAGAGTCAGGTGCTCTACCAACTGAGCTAATGGTGCTTATGAACCCTGCACCCTTCCGGATGCAGGAAATGTGGTACACCATTAGGGACTCGAACCCTAGACACCCTGATTAAGAGTCAGGTGCTCTACCAACTGAGCTAATGGTGCATGTTTTCCGCATCTCGCGGTCAACGGTGATTATTATACACCGATTCAGGAAAAAGTCAAGGGGTTTATCAAAGTTTTTTGCAAAAAAATCCTCCGGCTCCATCAGGAAACCGGAGGATGGTCCGTCAAGGCCGATCAGCCCTGGACAGGAGCGCCGACGGGGCAGGTGGCAGCGCAGGCGCCGCACTCGATGCAGACGTCGGGATTGATTTCATACTTGCCATCACCCTCGGCAATGGCCTCCACGGGGCACTCCGCAGCGCAGGCGCCGCAGCTGATGCAATCATCCGTAATCTTGTATGCCATAGCGGTTTCACCTCCTTGAAACACACTTGCTTGCGTGTTCATGCATGTATGATACCACGCCCGGCAGGGAAATGCAAGTCCCTCCCGCCGGAAATCCCTGCACGGGCAGGATGTCAGATGGTATCGTCCTCCGAATCGTCCAGGGGCATGATGGCGGCAAATTCCTCGCTGTCATCCTGAGGGGCGGCGGCTGCGGGCTTCTCCTCGCGGGCTGGCTCGGCAATCTGCTCGTCCGATTCGTCGCCCTGGGCGGCGCGCAGGGCCCGCTCCACGGCCATTTTCCATGGGCTTGCGCTGTCCCTGGCGGGCTGCGCGGGACGGTTCGGCTGCCGCTTGGGCGCATTCTCGGCCTTGTTGGGCCTGCGCTCGGGCTTGCCGCTCTCCCCTTCCTCCCGGGGCTTCCGGTCGGGATTCTCCCGCTGGACGGGCTTGCCCAGCTTGTCGCTGTCCGCACGGGCGGGCTTGTCGCGGCGCTCACGGGGCTCCTTGCTTTGACGGGGCTGATCCCCCCGCTGGCGCTGGGGCCGGGGCGGTCGGGGCTGCTGCTGAGCGGGCTGCGGGGCTGACTGCTCCATGGGCTGATCGACAGGCTGCTCCGCCGCCTGCGCAACCGGCCCCGCGTCCGTCGCCGTGTCAGGGGCGTCCGTGGACACAGGCGCTTCGGCGGGAGCCTCCTCCTTCACAGGGGCAGGCTGGCCGGGACGCTGCACGTCCGTCACGGGGTAATCCTTCAGCTCGCTGGAGTCGCCCTTCTGAATCCTGACGCGCACGGTTTCCTTGATGATGTTCAGATCCCACACCACGCCGGGGCCGTCGGGGGTAATGACCTCCTTGCCTACCTTGGGCATGCGCTTGCGGGTCTGCTCGTAGTTCTCCTGCTCATACTTCAGGCAGCACATAAGCCTGCCGCACACGCCGCTGATTTTCGTGGGGTTGAGGGACAGGTTCTGCTCCTTGGCCATCTTGATG
>JBJEUJ010000234.1:0-1674 GCA_051883775.1 Aristaeellaceae bacterium
GGTGCCCACCCCCGCCGTGCTGTCCCGCACCCAGGCGCCCATGCGGAAGGTGCCGGTGGTCTGATCCAGCGCCGGGGTCATGGTGGCGGTCATGGATGCGCCGTCCCGGTCGTACTCCACGGTCAGGGGCCGGGCGCCCGCCTCGGCAATCAGCTGGGCCAGCTGTTCCGCGCTCTCAATGGCCACGCCGTCCACCCGGCGCAGCACATCCCCCGGGCGGATGCCGCACACCGCCGCAGGACTGCCGCCCTCGGCGATCTCCCCGGTGCCCACCACCAGCACCCCCTCCGTATGCAGCGCCACGCCGATGGCCTGTCCGCCGGGGATCAGCACCTTCTCCGGGCTGACCTCCACCTCCACCTTCTTCAGCGGAATTCCCATCAGCGACAGCAGCAGCTCCGAGGTGCCCGCCGTCTCGCTGACCAGCTCCACCGTGCCCTGATCCCGCAGCGTCTCATCCTGGGAGGCGGACACCGCCACACCGCCCTCCCGGGTGGTCAGGGACAGCCCGCCCCCCAGCGTCAGCGTCTGCATCTGACCCTGGGTCAGGGCGATGTGATCCGGCAGGGTGCGCAGCGTCTCCTGCGCGGGGGAAAAGTACCCCATGCCCAGCAGCAGCGCCAGCACCACGCCGATGCTCTTGCGCAGGTTGGATGATTTTCCGCCTCTCATGGACAGCCCCTCGCTTTCAGCCTCACAGCGACGCACGCTCCGTTTCGCCACAGCCACGGCAGGTGCGCGCTTTCCCTGGCATTGTGCCGGAATCCCGCGCCGCCTATGCTGGGAATGGCTGCCGCGCAAGTTCTTATTGTTTTTCGATAATTTTGTATTGACTTTCGATGCGTACCATGCTATACTGGCCCCGAGGTGATGAATATGAAGAAACGACTTTGCTCCCTTCGGACCGTCCTGACGCTGCTGCAGGCCGTGACGGTGGTCATCTCCCTGATGGGCGTGTATCTGGCGGCCATACTGCTGTATGTGGGGATTCAGGCCCTGGGCGCGGGCTATCCGGCCATCGGCATGCCCCTGGGCAGCTATGTGACGCTGCTGACGGTGGGCTTCCTGTCGGTGCTTGCGGTCAGCGGGGCCTGCGCCGTGGCGCTGTGCACCTTCTTCCGCATGTGCGGACGGCTGAAGCAGGACACGGCCTTCACCCGCGCCAACGAGCAGGCCATGGGCCGCATCGCCCTGTGCTGCCTGATCGCCGGGCTGACGCTGGCGGTGGGCTGCGCGGCGCTGTGGGTGGCAGAAAGCGTGTGGGGCTGCGTCATGGGGCTGTACTGGCTGGAGATGGTGATCATGGCCGTGCTGTTCCTGGCGGTGGCGCTGATCGCCTGGGCGCTGACGCTGCTGGTGCGCCGGGCGGTCGCCCTGCAGGAGGAGGCTGATCTGACCGTATGATCCGCATTGATCTTGACGTGATGCTGGCCCGGCGGAAGATGTCCCTGACGGAGCTTTCCCAGCAGGTGGGCATCACCCTGGCCAACCTGTCCATCCTGAAAACCGGCAAGGCGAAGGCCATCCGCTTCCAGACCCTGGACGCCATCTGCCGCGCGCTGGACTGCCAGCCGGGGGACATCCTGGTTTACGAGCCCGACGGCGCCGACCCCGACTGACCGCCCTGACCCACGAAAAGGCCCCCTCCCCCCTCGGGAGCGGGCCTTCTTGCTT
>JBJEUJ010000234.1:1774-1936 GCA_051883775.1 Aristaeellaceae bacterium
TCCCAGCGGCTCGTCATCCTCCTGCTTCTCCCGGCGCTCCGGCTCCCCCACGGCCCTGGCCCCCACGGGCAGCGCTTCCTCCTGCACCGGCGTACCCTGGCCCGCGCCCGCCCTGACCCACGAAAAGGCCCCCTCCCCCCTCGGGAGCGGGCCTTCTTGCTT
>JBJEUJ010000235.1:0-9708 GCA_051883775.1 Aristaeellaceae bacterium
GCACGGTCTCCCGCAGCTCGCTGTTCTCCTGCATCAGCCGGGTCATCTCGTCGTTTTGGGTGTCCACGTCACGCAATGAAAATTTTTCTTGAAATTCGGTATTGTAATCTGCGAGATTTGCGAGTATACTGGAGACAGAAGGTTCAACCTCTCCTTCGCGGATACTGCCGGCTTTACCGCCGACACCCGCGTCTTGATGGGAGATGTTGGGCCTTCTTTTTTCTACAATGACCGCATCGTGGAAGTAATAGGAATTGATGTATCCCTTATCCTGTCGCATCACGACGCCCATGTAGAACTGCTTGCCGTTCCATTCCACAACGCCCGCCACAATCGCTGTATCGAACATCTTTCCCTTGTGGTTTTCATCGGTCATGATGACATGACCCTTTTCAATAACCTCCTTGACCGCCGGAAGCAGGGCGGTCTTTCTTCTTGTGATTCCCTGGGCAAGCATGTGTCGGATGCCGGCTTCATTCAGTCTTACATCACCGAACACATGACTGTGCGCAACGTTCCCGATGGAGTCAAAATACTTTGTCCCCATCGTCACGAAGTCCTCCCGTTCATTCTTTTCAAACGGGTTTCCACTCAACGTAATGATCGGCTCCATATTGGCGACGATGCGTTTGTTTTCCTCATACGCATCCTCACCCACAGGCATTTCATTCCCATTCCTGTCCCGAATGCTCAGCCGATCATTCCCGCCGCGATTTTCAGCATTCCCCTCGCTCTCCCTGACCGCGTTGGCCATGGCCCCCAGCCGGTCAAACCTGTCCGCGATCTCCTGCAGGGTGTCCGCGTCCTGCTGCAGCATGGCGGCCGCCATGTAGGCGTCGTCCCGCAGCGAAAATTTTTCCCCGGATGGGTTGTTTATTTTTTCGGATTCGGATATAATATTATCAGTCCGATTCCCATTGAGCCTATGAGCTCCAAGGGCCTTGCCCACAGGGAATTGGGCTTTTTTTATTCTTCCCACATTGTAAACAGTGTTTATTTCTCCGTTTTTCCCAACTGAAAAAGTAATTTGATAATATCCCGTTGCATCCTTCCAATATGCTTTTCTGTAGAAGAACCCGTCTTTTGCAAAAGAGTGTTTTTTTGTATCAGGCACTAATTTATTATTTCCCGCTGACACTTTCGCCAATTCATCTATATGGCTTTCTGCCCTTAGTTTGACAGCATATTCATCATCATTCATCAACCTCCTCTTTCCGTTTCCTTCATTGATTTCATTTCGAAATGCTGCCTTTCCCGCCGTATTATTCGTAATTGTGAAAGGTGTTCCGTCATCGGCATATACCGTAATATTTTTGCCATTCCTTATTGTTGTGTTAATATACCTGATAATCTGCTTTCTCCAAATCTCCGGATCATTTCCCGACAATACGTTCCTGCTTTCTTCTACATACTTTTGTCCAGTCTCCAATTCCCTAATAGCATACTTGTCTTTTCCCCCTTCATTTTCAGCGTTCCCCTCGCTCTCCCTGACCGCGTTGGCCATGGCCCCCAGACGGTCAAACCTGTCCGCGATCTCCTGCAGGGTGTCCGCGTCCTGCTTCAGCATGGCCGCCGCCATGTAGGCGTCGTCACGCAGCGAAAATTTTTCCCCGGAAGGGTTGTTTTTTTCTGCAGAGTCGGATATACTGCTATTGAAGCCATGATCCAAGTGTGGGGCACCATGATCATTCGAGGTGTCAGCTTGGTTAATCGTGGCTCCTTTTTTATATCTTGAATTGTCAAGTCAAGATGGATGATGACACAAACATCAGCAGCGTCCCCGGTCTTGTCAAGCCGGGGACGTTTTGGATTGCCTTATCGCCTGTCCGCCTCGGGCAGGCAGTGCATCTGCGTCGGGCCCAGCACACGGAAGCCCTCCGCCTGTCCCTTCAGGCTGCGCAAGCCGAAGTCGATGGCGCGCAGGCGCAGGTACAGCCGGATGCTGCGAGCCGCCGTGCTGTCCGGGGGAAACTGGCTCAAGTGGCAGCCGAAGACAGCCTGCAGCTGCCTGTCCACGTGTCCGCGCGTAGCGACGAAGCGGTTGGGCCGGGCGGTCATGTAGTACGCCAGTGCCTTGACGGGCGCGGGCTTTGCGCCGTAGCCCGCCATAATCCCAGGGTTGGGCGCGACGCAGGCCAGACGGCGCACGGCCTGCCCCACGTTCAGGTGATCCGGGTGGCACTCGCTGCGCACGCAGGGATCCGGCGCCAGCAGCACCTCCGGCTGCGTGTCGCCGATCACCCGGGCAATGCCGTTCGTCAGTTCCTCCAGGGCATAGAAGCCGCCATCCGACAGGTTCAGGAAGCGCACGTCCTTCACCCCCAGCGCATCGGCGGAGCGGACGGCTTCCTCCCGGCGCACCCGGGCCAGTTCATCCCCGTGGAGGTCGCTGTTCTCATCCCCATAGCGGCCGTCCGTGCAGATGAGGAAGGTTACCTGCTTGCCCATGGCTGCCAGCCGGGATACCGTGGCGCCCGCGCCGATCTCAATATCGTCCGGGTGCGGCCCCACGAACAGATAGCGCTCGAAGCCCTCCACCCGGGGCACAGGGGCCGCCAGGCGCAGGGCTATGCGGGTCAGGCTCATATGGTCGCTCCCCTCCTCCGGGCCAGCTCGCCGCAGATGCGGTCGTACTCGCCCTCATCCAGCTTGTAGTGCCTGCGGTAGATCAGGTAGGAGGCAGTCATCATGGCCAGGGGAACCAGGGTAATCACCAGGAACAGCCCCTTGGTCTGCCACGGCTGCACCCCTGCAATCACGCCCTCAATGGAGGCCAGCTTCTCCGCCTCAGTGATCAGGCCCTGGGATGCGGCGCTCTCCAGCTGGGAAATCCGGTTGGTGGTGTCCGTGACGGAGAAGGCCATGTAGGACAGGGAAATCAGCACCACAATCAGCGCCGAGCCCAGCTTGGTCAGGAAGGGCCGCAGGGAGGTGATGATGGCCTCGTCCCGCACGCCGTGCAGGTACTCATTGTACTCCACGGTGTTGATGATGGAAATCATCATAATCAGGTAGAAGGTGAACTGTCCGAAATTGGCCAGCATGTACCCCAGGGTGATGCCCCAGAACCGCGCGCCCGCAGCATCCAGCATCAGCCCCGACAGCAGCGTCACGCCGTAGCCTCCGGTGGAGATCATCAGCATCACGCGCATGAGCGCCTTGCGGGGCACCCTGCGGCTGATGGCGGGATACGCCACCATGATGACCGCCGTGGCCAGCATGGTCACGGTGCTGAAGACGGAATACAGCCCGCCGCTGTAACCGAAGTCCATGTAGATGTAGGTGGAAGCCAGGCCTCCGGAGGCCAGGCCGTTGCCGATCTGGTGGAGGAGAAAGGCCAGGGCAATCCAGCGCAGCTGGTCGTTGCCGGCAATGGTGGTCCAGATGCGCTTGAAGCTGATGGGCGTAGCCTGCTGCATCTGCGTCTGGGGCCGCTCCCTGACGCCAAAGACGGTGAAGCACATGAACAGCGGCGACAGGATGCTGACAATGATCGCAATGCGCCCATAGGCCGTCATGGCGCTGCCGCCCAGGGCCATGGCGCCCGTGGTGAACATGGGGATCAGCATGCCTGCCAGCGTGCCGCCGATGCCCGCGAAGAGCGTGGCGCGGCTGGTGAAGCGGTTGCGGGCGTCCGCGTCGGAGCTGAGGGAGGCCACCATGCCCCAATAGGATATATCATGCATGGTGTAGGCAATGGAGTGCAGGAAGTACATCACCCCAAAGAAGGCGATAAAGCGCCAGCCCTGCAAGGTGGAATTGAAGGTGATGATGACCACCGCGGAGGTGGACAGCACGCCCAGGGCCAGCCAGGGCTTGAACTTGCCGAAGCGGGTGCGGGTGCGCTCGATAATGTTGCCCATCATCGGGTCGTTCAGCGCATCGAAGACGCGGGCGGCCACCATGATGGCCGTGATGGCGCTCAGCTGCGCAGCGTCCAGCTGCCGGGTGAACAGCACATAGGTGAACAGGAAATTGGTGAACAGCGTGTACGTCATGTCCCGGCCCACGGTGCCCAGCGGGAACATCCACAGGTTCCGGCGGTTGCGCTTTTGCTCCTCCATCAGACAGGCCTCCACTGTATAGAATGATGCCTTATTATATCATTTTCCGCGTGGGCTGGCAATTCCCGCCGCCCCTCCGCGGCGGTTGCGCAGAGGGGAAAAATGGTGTATACTGGTTTTGTATGAACTCCTCCGGCACAGCCGGGGGCGGACGCAATGGAGTGAATGCCATGAACTGTCGGGTTCTCCTTCTGTATCGGCGCCTGATTCCCTCCGTCCGGCTGTGCGGCCTGTGCCAGCTGGAGGAGCTTCAGGCCCGGGGTGTGATTGATCTGCGCGCCCGCACCACCATGCAGGTCAGCAGCGACGACCTGACCTGGGCGGAAACGGTTCTGATGTGCCGCCTGGACAATCCCTACGACCTTCGCCTGGCGCAGCGGCTCAAGCGGGCCGGGAAGAACCTGGTCTACATCCTGGACGACGACCTGCTCAACGTGCCGGACGGCCTGTCCAGCTCGCCCTATTATCACCAGAAGCAGGTGCGCAAGAGCATCCGCAGCCTGCTTGACCTCAGCGACGCCCTGCTGTCGCCCTCGCCTGTGCTGCTGGACAAGTATGCCCGGGAGGGCTGCCGGCGCATCTGGCTGGAGGAGCCCGCCATTGATCCCGTCGTTCCCGCGCCCAGGGAGCCCGGCCGGCCGGTATGCATCGGCTTTGCGGGCTCCGTGGATCGCGCCGGGGATATTGAGCAGCTGCTCCGGGACGCCCTGCTGCGCATTCATGCGGAATACGGCCCCCGGGTGACCTTCACCTTCTTCGGCGCGGTACCCTCCTTCGCCGCGGAGCTGGACGCTCAATGCATCCCCTACTGCGATTCCTACGATGACTACCGCCGCACCCTCAACGGCCTGAAGCTGGACATCGGCCTGGCTCCCATGCCGGACACGCCCTTCCATGCCTGCAAGCACTACAACAAATTTGTGGAATATGCCGCCGCAGGAGCGGTGGGCGTATTCTCGGATGTGGCGCCCTATGACCGGCTGCGGACGAATTTCGGCTGGGAGCTGCTGTGCCCCAACACCGCCGAGGCCTGGTACGCCATGCTGACGCGGCTGATTGATCACCCCGAGGAGTTAGCCCAGCTCCGCGCCCGGCAGGACGAGCTGGTCGCCACAGCCTTCAGCGTGCCGGTCATCGCGTCGCAGCTGCACCAGGCGCTGGAGGCGCTGCCCCGGCACGCTCCGGCCCAGGCGCTTTCTCCCCTTTCCCTGCTGGCGCTGAAGGCCGCTACGTGGTTTCGCCGTGTCTGGAGCGCGCTGAAACGCTACGGGCTGAAGACTCCTGCCATGGTGGTCAATCGCCTGCGCGGCCGTTCCTGAGGCCCCGTCCCTGCCTTCCTGCACCTGAAAACGCCCCTGCGACCCGGTATTGCCGGTCTGCCGCAGGGGCGTTTTGTATGGAAGGGAGGGGGTCAGCTCAGGATCCTGCGCATGGGCGTCTGCAGGCGCTTGGCCAGGAAGGCCGCCAGGAGAATCTTCACCGCGTCGCCGGGCAGGAAGGGCAGCACGCACCAGGTCAGGCTCGTCCACAGGGGCGTGCCCGTCAGCACCATGAACCAGGCCGTGCCGAACACATAGCACACCGCCACGCCCGCCACCATGGCCAGGCAGGAGCGGAGGAAGCTGCTTTCCTTGCGGTGGATGAGCCAGCTGGTCAGCAGGGCGGAGAGCAGGTAGCCAATGATGTAGCCGCCGGTCTTGTCAAACAGCACGGCAATGCCGCCCTTCAGCCCGGCGAATACCGGCACGCCCACCGCGCCCAGCAGGATATACACCGCCATGGACAGCGCCGCATACCGGGGCGCCAGCAGCGCCGCGCACAGATGCACCGCGAACAGCGCCAGGTTGATGGGAATGGCGGGCAGGGGGATCTGAATCTGGGAGCACACGGCGGTCAGCGCCGCAAAGAGCGCACACAGCGCCAGGTGCTTGGCCTGAAGATGCTTCATGGGATTTCCTCCTTTTGCGTAAACCGCAAATTCATTTTTCGTTTACGTATTGTATCAGTGTCCCGGGCATCTGTCAAGCAGGAAGAAGGAGAAAAATCGCGAAAAATAGAAGAGGAAGCATTGACGCCGTCCAAAGAGGAAAGGATATGCCTGTGAGTACGCGCAAGAACGCCATGTACAACGTGGCCTACCGGGTGTTTTCCGTGCTGCTGCCGCTGGTCACCGCGCCCTATCTGTCCCGCGCGGTGGGCCGGGTGGGCGTGGGCCTGTACGACTATGCCTGGTCCATCAGCTATATGTTCTGCCTGGTGGGCATGCTGGGGCTGGAGAACTACGGCACCCGTGCCATTGCCCGGGCCCGGGACAGCCGGGAGGAATTGAACCGCACCTTCTCGGAGATCTGGCGGATGCAGCTGCTGGTGGCAGGATGCACCCTGCTGGCCTACGTGGGGTACGTGGCCTTCATCGCAGGGGAGGAACAGCTCATTGCCCTGCACCTGACGATGATGTCCGTCTCCTGCCTGGTGAATGTGGACTGGTGCCTGATGGGCCTGGACCTGTTCAAGCCCATCGCCCTGCGCAACACGGCGGTGAAGCTGCTGGCCACGGCGGCGGTGTTCCTGTTCGTCCGTGGGCAGGAGGATCTGTGGATTTACGCCTTCGCCTGGTCGCTGGCGACGCTGGTGGGCTGCGTCAGCTGCTGGGGCAGCCTGCGGGGCAGGGTGCGGCCGGTGAAGGTTCCCTTCCGCCGTGTTCTTCAGCACCTGGCCCCCTGCGCGCTGTTGTCCATCTCGGTGGTGGCGGTGAGCGTCTACCGGCAGATGGACAAGGTCATGGTGGGCGCGCTGGCGGGCATGGCGGAGAACGGCCTGTACGGCAACGCGGAAAAGATCATCTACTGCCTGAGCGGGTTCATATCCGCCATCGGCACGGTGATGCTGCCCAAGGTATCCAGCCTGATCCGCCGGGGCGAGACCGACCGCGCCCGGCAGCACATTGAGCTGTCCATGGAGCTGATCCTGTGCATGGTCAGCGCCATGGCCTTCGGCGTGGCTGCGGTGGCGGAAACCTTCGCGCCGCTGTTCTTCGGCGCGGCGTTCACCGGCTCCGGGCGGCTGATGATTCCCCTGGCCTTCACGCTCATCGCCATCGGCTTTGCCAATGTGATCCGCACCCAATGGGTGCTGCCCACGGGACAGGACAGGGTGTTCATCATCAGCGTCAGCGCGGGCGCGGTGATCAATCTGATCGCCAACAGCCTGCTGATCCCCCGCATGGGGGCCATGGGCGCGGTGGTGGGCACGCTGCTGGCGGAATTCTCCGTGCCGGTGACCCAGTGGCTTTTCATCCGCGGCGCGCTGCCCTACCGGCGCTATTTGGCCTTCGCGGCGGTGTACGCGGTCATCGGCTTCATCATGCTGGTGTGCGTGCGGGCATTGGGCGCGCTGCTGCCCTTCGGCGGCTGGCTGAACCTGGCCCTGCAGACGCTGACGGGCATGCTGGTCTACGGCGGGCTTTGCCTTGGCTGGTGGATTCTGCGGAAGAAAACGGCCATCCTCCGCCTGCTGAGGCGATCGTAAGCCCTCATCGCAGCCACAATTTTGAACCGCGCGCGGCGGTCATAATCCGCCCCTCATCCGGCCATGCTATTCCCATGCTTCACGGGGAGGTATGGCTTATGAAACGAATCGTCACCCTTCTTGCGGCGCTGGCCCTGGCCCTGACGGCCACCGGCTGCTCCGCCTCCAATGAGGATTACTACGAGCAGGCCCAGCGCTTCCTGGGCGCGGGAGACTTTGAGGGCGCGGCCCGGCTGTTCGATCAGCTGGGCGGATACCGGGATTCCGGCGAGTACGCGCTGTACGCCGCGGGGCTGTACGCGCTGCAGCAGGGGGAACGGGAGCTGGCCCGCAGCTCGCTCCGGCAGGTGGATCCCTTCCTGAACAGCGGCCGCTATCTGACGTATCTGGACGCGGCTGACCTGGCGGACGCGGACGACCTGGAGGGCGCCATGGCGCTGTATGCATCCCTGGGGGCCTTTGCGGACAGCGCGGCCCAGGCGCAAGCCCTGGAGGCCGCCATCCCCGCCCGGGACATCCGCCGTGCCCAGGCATTGATGGCCTCTGGCGGCTGGCAGCAGGCGCTGACGCTGCTCCAGCCCTACAAGGGGCGGGAGGAAGCCGACGCGCTCATTGCCCAGTGCAACGACGGCTTGACGCAGGCGGCCTATGACAAGGCGGCGGAGCTGTATCAGTCCGGGGATTACGGGCAGGCCATGGCTGCCTTCGAGGCCCTGGGCGATACCCTGGATGCCAAGGCCCGGGCGCTGGCCTGCCGCAGCGCGCTGTACCTGGAGCTGGAGGCGGAGTACGCCGCCGTCACCCTGGCTGGCTGCGAAAGCCTGATGGCCCGCTACGCCGCCCTGGACGGCTACCTGGACAGCGCCAGCCGCATCAGCGAGCTGCAGGCCCGCTTCGCCACCAACCTGGCCCTGCGGGACACGGCAGCCTCGCACCCCTATGTGGTTTACGGGAGCTATCCTGTGGAGGAGAGCGGCGCGGCACAGATGCTGACCTGGCAGGTGCTGGGGGTATCGGCGGACACGGTCACCCTGCTGTGCACCCGGGTGATTGACGCCATGCCCGTGGCCTCCGCCACCGACCTGGCTGTGCCGGAGGACGCCGCGGCCGTCCTGGCCCTGCCCGACCTGGAGCAGGCCTCCGTCCTGGGCGACCTGACCTGCGCCGCCACGCCCTATGCCATCGCCCAGGGCGTGCAGCACCACAGCGACGGCCGGGCCTGGTGGTGGCTGGCGGACGAGGCTCCCGGCGGGCGGCAGGCCATTGTGTGGTACAACGGCAGCGTGCTGGAGGGCGGTGTGGATCCGTCGGAAGCCACGGTGGGTCTGCGGCCCCTGCTTTACCTGAACCTGGACCGGTATACCTTCACCAAGGGCAGCGGCACGCAGGAGGATCCCTTCCGCTGACGGACAGCCCATCATCCAGGGCCGCCACGCGCAGCCTGTCGCAGTGAGCGACAGCTCCTGCGGCTTCATCGGGAAACCCATCATCATCCCAACCTGATTACGAAAGAAGGTTTTCATCATGCTTCACCAGCGCGTCACCCTGACCACCGGCGCCCCCCTGGACGTCTACGCCGCGCCGTCCCCTGTGGATCCCGAGAAGCGCAGCCGCGCCATCATCATCTGCCCCGGCGGCGGCTACACCCACCTGTCCCACCGGGAGGCGGAGCCCATTGCCCTGCGCTTCGCGGGGATGGGCTTTGTCACCTTTGTGGTGTGGTACCGCGTGGCCCCGGCGGTGTTCCCCGCCCAGGTGCAGGACGTTGCCTGCGCCGTGGCCCATGTGCGCAGCCATGCGGCGGATTACCATGCTGACCCTGACGCGCTGGCGGTGATGGGCTTCTCGGCGGGAGCGCATGTGGCCTGCACGCTGGGCGTGATGTGGCAGGAGGAGCAGCTGTGGCAGCCCCTGGGCCTGACGGCTGATGCGGTGCGGCCCAACGCCATGGTGCTGGGCTATCCGGTGATCACCGGCGGCAGTTTCGCCCATCGCGGCTCCTTCGTGAACCTGACCGGCAGCGAGGACCTGGCGGTTCATGCCCACTACTCCCTGGAGGAGCACGTCACGGAGGCCACGCCGCCCACCTTCCTCTGGCACACCTGGGAGGATCAGG
>JBJEUJ010000236.1:0-1933 GCA_051883775.1 Aristaeellaceae bacterium
CCCAACATCGGCCTGATCGGCTCCCTGGCCAGCTATGCCCGCATCAACGAGTACGGCTTCATCGAGGCCCCCTACCGCCGCGTGGACAAGGAGACCGGCCGCGTCACCGATGAGATCATCTACATGACCGCCGACGAGGAGGACTTCTACAAGGTCGCTCCCGCCAGCACCCCCATGAACGAGGACGGCTCCTTCGCCAATGAGCGCGTCACCGTCCGCGACAAGGCCGAGATCATCGAGGTGCCCGCCGCCAAGGTGGACTTCATCGACGTCAGCCCCCGGCAGGTGGTGTCCGTGGCCACGGCCATGATCCCCTTCCTGGAAAACGACGACGCCACCCGCGCCCTGATGGGCTCCAACATGCAGCGTCAGGCTGTGCCGCTGCTGGTGCCCGAGGCGCCCGTGGTGGGCACCGGCATGGAATACAAGGCCGCCCATGACTCCGGCGTGGTCATCCTCGCCAAGGAGGACGGCGTGGTGGACAAGGTCAGCGGCGACGAGGTGGTCATCCGCGACGAGCACGGCGAGCGCCACCGCTATCGCCTGACCAAGTTTGCCCGCTCCAACCAGGGCACCTGCATCAACCAGCGCCCCGTGGTCTCCGCCGGGCAGAAGATTGCCAGGGGCGACCTGCTGGCCGACGGCCCCTCCACCGAGAAGGGCGAGATCGGCCTGGGCCGCAACGCCCTGGTGGGCTTCATGACCTGGGAGGGCTACAACTACGAGGACGCGGTGCTGCTGTCCGAGAAGCTGGTCAAGGAGGACATCTACACCTCCATTCATATTGAGGAGTTCGAGTCCGAGGCCCGGGAAACCAAGCTGGGCCCGGAGGAGATCACCCGCGACATCCCCAACATCAGCGACGACGCCATCAAGGACCTGGACGAGGGCGGCATCATCCGCATCGGCGCGGAGGTCAAGGCGGGCGACATCCTGGTGGGCAAGGTGACCCCCAAGGGCGAGACCGAGCTGACCGCCGAGGAGCGGCTGCTGCGCGCCATCTTCGGCGAGAAGGCCCGCGAGGTGCGCGACACCTCCCTGCGCGTGCCCCACGGCGAGGGCGGCATCGTGGTGGATGTGAAGATCTTCACCCGTGAGAACAAGGACGAGCTGGCCCCCGGCGTCAACCAGATGGTGCGCGTGTATCTGGCGCAGAAGCGCAAGATCTCCGTGGGCGACAAGATGGCCGGCCGCCACGGCAACAAGGGCGTTGTGTCCCGCGTGATGCGCGAGGAGGACATGCCCTTCCTGCCCGACGGCACGCCCCTTCAAATTGTGCTGAACCCCCTGGGCGTTCCCTCCCGTATGAACCTGGGCCAGGTGCTGGAGATGCATCTGGGCCTTGCGTGCCGCGCGCTGGGCTGGCACATCGCCACCCCCGTGTTCGACGGCGCCACCTATGAGGAGATCCGCGAGTGCCTGGCCAAGGCCACCGAGACCATGGCCGCCCCGGAGGATCCCACCGACCCGCACATGACCGAGTACCACTTCCACAACGGCAAGCCCCTGCGCCTGAACCTGGACGAGGAGGGGCGGAGGCTGTTTGTGGACGGCAAGCTGCGCGTGCGCGACGGCCGTACCGGCGACTATTTCGAGAACCCCGTCACCGTGGGCATCATGTACTTCCTCAAGCTGCACCACCTGGTTGACGACAAGATGCACGCCCGCTCCACCGGCCCCTACTCTCTGGTCACCCAGCAGCCTCTGGGCGGCAAGGCGCAGTTCGGCGGCCAGCGCTTCGGCGAGATGGAGGTGTGGGCGCTGGAGGCTTACGGCGCGGCCAACACCCTGCAGGAGATCCTGACGGTGAAGTCCGACGATACCGTGGGCCGCGTGAAGACCTACGAGGCCATCATCAAGGGCCAGAATATCCCCGCCCCCGGCGTGCCCGAGTCCTTCAAGGTGCTGATCAAGGAGCTGCAGGCCCTGTGCC
>JBJEUJ010000237.1:0-1928 GCA_051883775.1 Aristaeellaceae bacterium
GCTGATCCGCATCTCCGGCCTGTCCCACGGCACCGACGTGTGGCTGGGCAACGCCCAGGACCTGATCCGCTCCGGCACGGCGGCCCTGCGGGAGTGCGTCTGCTGCCGCGACGACATCATGAACTACCTCATCGACCGGGGCGTCGCGCCCAAGATGGCCTTCACCACCATGGAGTCGGTGCGTAAGGGCCGTGGCCTGAAGCCGGAGATGGAGCAGGCCATGATCGACAACAACGTGCCCCAGTGGTTCATTGACTCCTGCAAGAAGATCAAGTACATGTTCCCCAAGGGGCACGCCGTGGCCTATGTGACCAGCGCCCTGCGCATCGCCTGGTTCAAGGTGCATCATCCCCTGGCGTACTACGCGGCGTACTTTACCGTGCGCGGCGACGGCTTCGACGCCTGCACCATGCTCATCGACCCCCAGACCATCAAGCAGAAGATCCGCGAGATCAAGAACGACCCCAAGGCCACGGCCAAGGATCAGACCGCGGTGACGAGCATGGAGCTGGTGCTGGAGATGAACATGCGGGGCTTCAAATTCCTGCCCTGCGATCTGTACAAGAGCCACGTCACACGCTTCCTGATTGAGGACGGGGCGCTGCGCTGCCCCTTCACCAGCCTGGGCGGCCTGGGCGAGAGCGCGGCGGAGGCCATCGTGCGGGAGCGGGACAAGGCGCCCTTCCTGTCCATTGAGGACATGAAGGAGCGCACGAAGGTATCCAGCGCGGTGATCGAGCTTCTGCGCGCCCACGGCAGCCTGGAGGGGCTGAGCGAGACCAGCCAGGTGAGCTTCTTCTGACCCCAGGGGCGCACGGACGCCGCCCCCTGGGCATACCCCATACCAAAGCCATCCGCAAGGAGTGAGAAATACCATGGCAACCATGCACCGTGCCCGCGTCGTCGCCATTGGCGGGGAAAAGGACATGCTCCGGCTGTGCCGGGTGCTGCTGCGCAACTGCGGCGAGGAAGAGGACATGGAGGATCGTCCCCCGCTGAAGCTGGAGGGGCTGCTGGGGCAGATCCGGCGGCGCGCCCGGGAGGAGGGCGGCCCCGGCAGCGAGTTCTACTACGGGATGGTGTCGCCGCTGCACTATGGTCAGGCGGAGGCGGACACCTGCCGGATGCATGTGCGCCAGGAGAATTGCGGGCTGTGGACGGCCACCTTTGCCTTTGACAGCGACGAGCCCTTCCAGCAGGAGGACTGGCTGCGCCTGCACAACAGCTGCGACCGCCTGCCCATGCTGGCGCTGCGGGCCTCCGGGGACTTTGCCCGGGCCAAGGGCATGCTGGTCTACTGCGGGGGGCATATCCTGGAGAACTGGGAGCGCATGGAGGAGGCCTGGATGTACCTCATCGACCAGTACGAGTGCGGGTATCCGCCGGAGGAGGCGGTGCGACGGCTGGTCAGGCTCCAGGCCACCCTGGAGCGGGAGGACAGCGACCTGACGGTGGATACGCTGCTGGAGGGCTGCATGGACAACCTGCGGGACATTGCGGATCACGCCGCCGACCCGCAGCTGCTGCGGGACATGCTGGATCAGTGCCTGCAGAAGCGGGACTACCAGGGGCTGTTCATGCTCCAGTGCCATGTGGCGGAAAGCGCCCTGTGGGAGACGGAGCACAACGCCCGCTGGCTGGCCACGCTGGAAGCCGTGCGCCAGGCCTGGCAGGCCCACCTGGCAGGCTGATCCCGCCCCAAGGGAACGCGCCGGCGAAAACGGGTCAAGGGGCGGCCAGCCGGAGCGGCTCCGCCATAGTCTAACGCGCATCCCGGGCGCATACGCTTCCCCCAGACAGGGAGGCGAGGAGAATGAACAGGGACGCGGGCGCGCCGGAGAAGCCCTACGGCATGACCATTGACCAGCGCAAAAAGGCGGTCGTCACCGGGGTGACGGACGTGGAGAGCTTCGACGACGGGGCGGTGG
>JBJEUJ010000238.1:0-9648 GCA_051883775.1 Aristaeellaceae bacterium
GCGACAAGCTGCCGGATGTGAGCGACAAGCTGCCGGACGTGAGCGACAAGCTGCCCGACGTGAGCGACAAGCTGCCGGACATCAGCGACAAGCTACCGGACATCAGCGACAAGCTGCCGGATGTGAGCGACAAGCTGCCCGACATGGGCGACAAGCTGCCGGACGTGAGCGAAAAGCTGCCCGACATCAGCGACAAGCTGCCCGACCCCGGGGACATTCTGGAGAACCTGCCGGAGATCGACATCTCCGGGCCGCCCACCATGCCGAACTTCCAGCTGCCCGGCACGGAGGACAACAACAGCACCCTGACGGATCTGTTCGGCTGGCTGATCCCCTCCGCCAAGGCCGAGGAATACAGCGTTTCGCCGGAGGTGAAGGCGAAGGTGGCGCAGCGCATGGCTTCCGCCGAGGTGCAGGCCCAGATGGACGCGCTGACCGAACAGGCCATGGCTTCGGAGCAGGTGCAGGCCATGATCGACGCGCAGGTGCAGCGCCAGATGGAGAGCCCGGCGGTGCAGGCCATCATCGACGCTGAGGTGGAGAAGCAGATGGCCAACCCCGACAACCGCGCCCAGGCCGAGGAAATGGCCCGTGCGGAGGTGCGCCGTCAGGTGGAGGCTGTGGCCCGCGAGCAGGTTCGCGACGCGGTGAAGGCAAAGCTTGACACCATGTCCGATGCGGAGATGGACGCGCTGCTGGATGAACAGCTGCAGTCGGAGGCGGTGCAGTCCGCCATCGACGCGGAGGTTGCAAAGCAGATGCAGTCTGCCCAGGTGCAGCAGATGATGGACGATGAAGTGGAGAAGCAGATGCAATCTGCCGAGGTGCAGCAGATGATCGACGAGGAATGCGCCAGGCAGATGCAATCCGAAGCGGTGCAGGCGCAGATCAACAGCGAGATTGCCGCCAACCGCAGCAGCGCGGCTTACCTGAACAGCGTTACCCAGGCGCTGGAGGCCAATGGCGAGAATGGCAAGGCCTATCAGGCGCTGGTCACGCTGCGGGAAACCCTTGATGACCTGATGAGCTTCTACGACGGGCTGATCGAGTACACCGACGGTGTGGCGGAGGCTGCGGACGGCGTCAGCGAAGCCAAGGTGACGGTCAAGGCCATGCTCAGCGATGACGATGAGCCCAGCGAGACAATCTCCTTCGTCAGCGAGCGCAACGGCGCGGTGAAAAACGTGCAGTTCGTCATGACGACCCCCGCCATTGAGATCGACGATGAGGTCGATAACGGGGATGGGGAGGAGAAGGACGATAGCCTGGCGGACAAGCTGCTGAATCTCTTCCGGTGAGGCTGCCGGGAACCATGCGGCGGGCTGCATCCTTTCTGCGGAGCCTCCTTCCGGTCTGTCCGGAAGGAGGCTTTTCATGAAGCGGCGGCCCGCTGTGTTTGGCTGTCCGTAGCCCTTGCGCTGCTTGACGGCGCGGGCGAACATGAAAACCCCCGGCAGCACGGAAAGCGCATGCCAGGGGGTGACAAGCAAAGCTTATTCGAAGGCGCTCATGCATTCCTCCAGGTGCGCCGCGCTGGAGCAGGAAACGATGGGAATGGCGGGTACGCTCTGCCGGGCGAAATACTTCAGCGACGCCCGCGTGACCTCCGCTGCGCTGCCAAGCGGCTCCAGCTGGCGGAACAGCTGGTCATTTTCCGCATTGCCGTAGGTGCGCCGAAGCGATTCGGGCAGGGCTTCGCCGCGCCACCGGCGGGTGAAGTAGCCCTTGGCCTGGGAGGAGAAGGCCATGAAGCTCAGGCCCGTTTCCCGGCCCAGGGCCAGCATTTCATCGTCCATCACGACATAATCCGCCGGGAGCGTCTCCCGGTTGATCCGCGCCATGCTCCACATCAGCTCGTTGACGACAAAGCCTGGCTGACCGCATGCGGCGGCGTAGGCGTTGGCCTGGGCCATCCGTGCCGCCGTCCAGTTGGAGCAGGCCAGGTAGCGCACCTTGCCCTCCGCCACAAAGGCGGCCAGACAGTCCATGATGACCTCCACCGGCAGGGCGGTATTGTCCCGGTGCAGCATGTACAGGTCGATGACGTCGGTCTGCAGGAAGGTCAGGCTTTCCTCCAGGTCACGGCGCAACGCCTCGGGTGTGACGCGGCTGACAGAGGGCGCGTCCAGGTCGTAATGCCCGCCCTTGGTGCAGAGCACCACGTCCTCCCGCCGCCGCTGCTTCAGCCACTGGCCAATCATCTTCTCCGACCGGCTGGCTTCGCCGGGAATCCAGTTGCAGTACACATGGGCGGTGTCAATGAAATTGCCCCCGTGGGCGACGAAATCGTCCAGCAGCGTGCTGGCCTGCCGCGGCTGAAGCGGCGCGCCGAAGTTCCCCGTGCCCAGACACAGCCGGGATACGGTCAGGTCGGTTCCTGTCAAGCGGATGGTGTCCATGGTGCTGTCTCCTTTGCGCATATGCGTTGTCTGCGCCCATTATACCGCACCGGAGGCCAAAGCACAATGGCCTGCGTGGCTTGACGCGGGGGGCGGAATCCTGTATGATCGGGAGGGAAAGCATAACGACGGGGGAGGGGACGGCCATGGAGGATACCCGGCAATTCAGCTTTTTCCAGCACCGGGCGTGCGAATACTTTCCCTGCCACCGGGGGATACCGGAGGATGCGTTCAGCTGCCTGTTCTGCTACTGTCCGCTGTATGCCCTGGGGAAGCGCTGCGGCGGCTGTTACCGGTATACGAGCGAGGGGATCAAGGACTGCTCCGGGTGCACCTTTCCCCACTGGCGGGACAACTACGACCGGGTGCTCGCCCGGTACGGCGACATCCTGGCCCTGGTGAGGGCTGCGGACGAAAATCCGGGAAAAACCGATTGACGAAGCAGCTGGAAGGCTCTATAATGGTGAGGACAAATGAATAGCCGGTGTATCTGCGCGGCAACGCGCGGCGCGCCCACTGGACGGGCGCGTCATGGGAACGCGGATGAGAATTCCGGGCTATCCCAGTAACCGTGAAGCGGACGAAAGCGAAGGAAGCCACTGCGCAAGCGGGAAGGCGGGCGAGTAGGATGAGGCCAAGCCGGGAGACCTGTTTACACCGTGAATCATCATTCCCCTGGGGGTGGGATATGCTATGCAGACTGGCGGCCATGCCGCAGGTCTTATTAGTGTTCCTCAGGGAGGGACGCTGTTTTTTTTCGGAAAAACGGCGGCCTCCCGCTGATTCATTTGATTCTTGACAATCAGGAGGGAACGAAAATGTCCAGGAAAATCATTGCTCTGCTGCTGGCCGCGCTGATGGCCATCGGCGCGACTGCCGCCATGGCCGAGGATGGGGCGGTCACCGTCACCGACATGTACGGCCGGGAAATCACCCTGACCGGGCCTGCTACCCGCGTGGTGGCGCTGACGGCGGCGGATTGCGAGATCCTGTGCGCCATCGGCTGCGAGGATGCGCTGGTGGGCCGGGGGCTGTACTGCGACTATCCGGAATCCATTCTGGAGGTGCCGGTGGTGCAGTCCGGCGCGGATACCAACATCGAGGAAATCCTGGCCCTGGAGCCCCAGCTTGTGCTCATGAGCGACATGGCCCAGAGCAAGGAGCAGGTTGAGCTGCTGGAGCAGAGCGGCGTCAGGGTCGTCATCAGCGACGCCAACGACATTGCCGGCACCTACGAGGCCATCCGCATGATCGGCGCGCTGATGGGCAAGGATGCCGAGGCGGAGACCCTGGTCAGCGACATGCAGGCCACCTTTGACGGGATTGCCGCCGCCAGCGAAAACACCGGCAAGACCGTGTACTTCGAGGTGTCCCCGCTGCAGTGGGGGCTGTGGACGGCGGGCAGCGGCACCTTCATGGACGAGCTGGCCACCATGTGCGGCCTGACCAACGCCTTCGCGGACGTGGAGGGCTGGGCGGCCATCAGCGAGGAGCAGGTGCTGGAGCGCGACCCGGACTACATCGTGACCATCACCATGTACTACGGCGAGGGCCCCACGCCCGTGGAGGAGATCCTGGGCCGCGAGGGCTGGGCTGAGCTGAAGGCCGTGGTAAGCGGCAATATCCTGAATGCCGACTCCAACGCCGTCTCCCGCCCCGGCCCCCGGCTGAAGGACGCGGCCATGGAGCTGTACAATTTCGTCAACGGCGTGGAGGCGGAGGAAGTCCCCGCCGCCTGACGCAGCGCATCATCCCGGGGGAGCCCGCTGCTTGGGGCTCTCCCTTTTTCATCCGACCCTGAGAGAGAATGCTATGAATGCAAATCGTGAACGCCTGTCCTGGCGCGGCTATGGGCTGTTCCTGCTGATCCTTGCGGGAACCATGCTGCTGTGTGTCTGCGTGGGCAGCGTATCCGTCCCCCTGCGGGACACGGCCTCCGTCCTGTGGAGCGCGCTGACAGGGGCGGAGACAAGCGTGGGCGTGACCCGGAACATCATCCTCAACGTGCGACTGCCCCGGGTGCTGAATGTGGCCCTGACAGGCGCGGCGCTGTCCCTGTGCGGCGCGGCCATGCAGGGCCTGCTGCGCAACCCCCTGGCGGACGGCTCCACCCTGGGGGTATCCTCCGGCGCGTCCCTGGGGGCGGTGATCGCCCTGGCCTTCGGGGTGACCATCCCCGGGGTGGAGGCCGGGGGCGTGATGCTCCTGGCCATGGTCTTTGCCTTCCTGTCCCTGGCGCTGATCCTCTCCATGGCCTATGTGCTGGACCGCTCGCTGTCCACGGGCAGCATCATCCTCATCGGCGTGATTTTTTCCATGTTCGCCTCCAGCGTCATGTCGCTGATTATCTCCTTCGCCGGGGATCAGGTGCGCACCATTACCTTCTGGACCATGGGCTCCCTGTCCGGCACCAGCTACCGGCAGGCGGGATGCCTGGGGATCGCGCTGCTCCTTTGCGGCGGGGTGATCCTGGGCTGCGGGCGGGAGCTGAACGCCTTCGCCATTGGCGAGGATTACGCCCGGAACATCGGCGTGAACGTCAGAAGGGTGAAGCTGATGATCCTCATCGCCGTGTCGGTGCTGATCGGCGTGTGCGTGTCCATCGGCGGCACCATCGGCTTCGTGGGCCTGGTGATGCCCCACATGGCCCGCATGGTGGCCGGGCCCAACCATCGCCGTCTGCTGCCGGCCTCCTTGTTCTCCGGGGCGATTTTCCTGCTCCTGGCGGATCTGGTCGCCCGCACGCTGCTCAGCCCCATCGAGCTGTCCATCGGCGTGGTCACGTCGCTGGTGGGGGCGGTGGCGTTCGTTGTGATCTTTTACAGGACAAGAAAGGCCGGGTGAGCATATGCTGACAGCGGAGAATGTGACCGTCCGCTACGACCGCCATACCGTGGTGGATAACCTGTCCTTCTGCCTGGAGGAGGGCCAGTGGCTGATGCTCCTTGGCCCCAACGGCGCGGGCAAGTCCAGCCTGATCCATGCCATCACCCAGGGCGTGCCCTATACCGGGCGCATCGCGCTGGAGGGGCGGGATGTGCGGGAATACCGGCCCGCACAGCTGGCCCGACGGATCGGCGTGCTGTCCCAGCAGCACAGCGTGGGCTATGCCTACACGGTGGAGGAGGTCGTAAGCCTGGGACGCTATGCCTACTCGGCGGGGTTCCTGTCGGGCAGGGACGACGAGGGCCCGGCGAAGGTGGAGCAGGCCCTCAGCATCACCGGGATGACCGCGCTGCGCCACGCCAGCATGCTGAACCTCTCCGGCGGCGAAATGCAGCGGGTCTTCCTGGCCCAGGTGTTCGCCCAGGATCCGCCCATCCTTATCCTGGACGAGCCTGCCAACCATCTGGATCTGGTGTACCAGAAGCATATCTTCTCCCTCATCCGGGACTGGCTGGACAAGCCCGGGCGGGCGGTGCTGTCCGTGGTGCACGACCTGAGCCTGGCCCGGAAGTACGGCACCCATGCCATGCTGATGCAGGAGGGCCGGTGCGTGGCCCGGGGCGTCATGGACGACGTGCTGACACCGGACAACCTGCAGCATGTCTACGGCATGGATGTGGCCGGGTGGATGCGGGAGCTGCTGGGCCAGTGGCAATAACGGCGTACCATCCCGTACAGCGGGCGCGGAGGGCGAGGCTTCCGCGCCTTTTCTCATGCCTGAACAGAATCCTCTGAAAAGATGTTGACAAAACAACGTTGTGCCTGTATAATGCGGAATGTTGAACAATCAACAATCTGAGCGGAGGATGAACGGATGAAAACGTGGAAGAAGATTCTGCTGGGCTGCCTGGCCGTGGCGCTGGCGCTGGTGATTGCGCTGGGCGTGACGGTGTGGTGCCTGTGGGGGAATGAGCTGGCGACGCTTGCGAGCATCAGCCAGGTGCGGGCGCGCAACGACGCGCACAAGGACGGCTCGGTGTACACGATGCAGGTGAAGGGCGGCTTCTACCTGGACGATTTTGTGGCCCAGGGCGGCGTGAAGAGCGACAGTGAGCTGATCAGCTTCATCACGGGGAAGATTGCCAAGGGGCTGATCCCCATGACCATCAGCGACCCGGAGATCGGCTGCTCCTCCTTCACGGCCACCAGCGCGGTGGGGGATGCGCTCTTCGCCCGGAACTATGACTTCTCCAAGACCAACACCATGCTGGTGACCACCCAGGCCAATCCCGGGCGGCACGCCTCCGTGTCCACGGTGGACCTGCAGTTCCTGGGCATTGACGTGGACAAGGATCTGGACGGGCTGATGAGCAAAATCATCTGCCTGGCCGCGCCCTATGCGCCCCTGGACGGCGTGAACGACGCGGGCGTGGCCTGCGGCATCTACATGACCTACCAGGGCGGGGAAAAGACTGTGGCCACCAACCAGGACACGGACAAGCCGGACTTCACCTCCACCACGCTCCTGCGGCTGATCCTGGACTACGCCGACAGCGTGGAGGAAGCCGTGGAGATTGCCTCCAGCTATGACCTGCACGATTCCGCCCGCACGTCCTACCACTACATGGTGGCGGACGCCAGCGGCCGCAGCGCCATCCTGGAGTGGGTGGGGGACAACGACGCCACCGACAACGACGGTGCTGCCCGTCAGCTGGTGGTGCATTACAATGACGATGACGACTACGTGGGCGCGCGGGAGGCGGCCAGCAGCTTCCAGTGGATCACCAACTTCATCGTGAACCCCGGCTACTACGACGGGGTCGCGCCGGAGGAGAAGAAGGGCGAGGACCGCTACGACCGGATTTATGAGGAGCTGGCCCGGACGGACGGCGTGGTGGCGGACGAGCATGCTGCCATGGACATTCTGGCCATAGTGGGCCGCCGCAGCTGGAACAACGACGACGGCAATGGCTGCACGGTGCACAGCGTGGTCTACAACCTGACGGACAGGACAGCTCTGTGGGTGTCCAATGAGAATTACGACGATCCCACGGCGGTGCTGACGCTGAGCGTCCGGTGAACAGTATACACAAAAATGCCCTGCTGCATAAGGCGGCAGGGCTTTTCTGCGCGAAAAATAATTGTTCACGATCATTTCATAGCCTGTTCACGGCTTTTTTCAGGTTCATTTTGGGTGGGGTCTGTATACTGCGGGTATCACATCGGCGGGCATGCCGGTGATGAAATACATGACGGGGAGCATCAAACCATGAACGCATTTCATTCCTGGATCCGTCGGATATCCCTCGCGCTGCTGGCGCTGTGCCTGCTGCTTAACGTGGCGGCGGCGGAGGAAACGGAGTCAAGTTCCTACCTGGAAATCAGCACGGAGTACCCGGCCATCACCGTCAAGGCGGGCGACAGCCTGTCCTTCGATCTGTCGGTGGAGAACCAGACAGGCGCCTCGCAGGAGATCGCCCTGTCGGTGGTCTCCATGCCCGAGGGCTGGAGCGGAACCTTCAGCACCTCCAGCCGGGAGGTCAGCCTGGTGCATGTGAAGAACGGCAGCACAAACACCGCCATCGACTTTAACCTGGACATTCCCCTGGATACCGAGGATGGCGATTACACCGTGGAGCTGAAGGCCCAGGGCCAGTCCTTCAGCGATACCATGCAGCTGACCCTGAAGGTGAACGCTGAGGAAATCGGCGACAGCAGCTTCACCGTGGAGTATCCCTCCCAGGAGGGCACCGACGATACCACCTTCACCTACAGCGCGACGCTGATCAACAACACCCTCAGCGATCAGAACTATTCCTTCTCATCCAACGCGCCCTCCGGCTGGACCGTGACCATCAAGCCCTCCGGCGAGTCCACCAGCGTGTCCGCCCTGGACGTACCGGCCCGTTCCTCCCAGGGCGTGAACATCACCGTGAAGGTGCCCGCCGACGTGGAGGCCGGCGACTATGACATTTCCTGCACCGCCACCTCTGCCAATGAGAAGATGACCGTGGATCTGACCGCCACCATCACCGGCAGCTATGGCATCGAGCTGAGCACCCCCAGCGGCCGCCTGAGCTTCGACACCTACGCCAACAAGGAGACCGATGTGTCCCTGACGGTGACCAACACCGGCAACACCGCCCTGACCAACGTGAACCTGACCTCCTCCCTGCCCACCGGCTGGACGGCCACCTTCGCCGAGCAGACCCTTGACCTGATCGAGCCCGGCGCCACGGTGCAGACCACCGTTACCATCAAGCCCAGCGAGGATGCCATGTCCGGCGATTATTCCGGCACCATCAAGGTGAAGAACTCCGACGCCAATGATTCCGCCGAATTCCGCATTACCGTCAAAACTGAAACCAAGTGGGGCTTCATCGGCATTGCCATCATTGTGGTGTTGGCCGCGGGGATTGTCGCCATTGTCCGTAAATACGGGAGGCGATAAGCATGGCCGAACCCATCATTACCCTGGAGGGCCTGATTAAGCGTTACGGCGCCATCACCGCGGTGGATGACCTTACGCTGTCTATCCACAGGGGCGAGGTATTCGGGCTCCTGGGCCCCAACGGAGCGGGCAAAACCACCACCACTCTGATGCTCCTGGGCCTGAGCGAGCCCACCAAGGGCAAGGCGGTCATCAACGGCATTGACTGCACCCGGGATCCTATCCGCGTCAAGCAGATGGTCGGGTATCTGCCGGACAATGTGGGCTTCTACCCGGACATGACCGGCCGGGAGAACCTGCGCATGACCGGCCGCATGAACGGCTTGAAGGGCAGGGAACTGGAGGAAAGAATCGACACACTGCTCACGCGCGTGGGCATGATCGACGCCGCTGACCGGAAAACCGGCGCGTACTCCAAGGGCATGCGGCAGCGGCTGGGCATTGCGGACATCCTCATCAAGGATCCGGACGTGCTGATTATGGACGAACCCACCAACGGCATTGATCCCCAGGGCATGCGGGAGCTGATCACCCTGATCCGCGAGCTGGCGGAGAAGGACGGCAAGACCATCCTGATCTCATCCCACCAGCTGTACCAGATTCAGCAGATCTGCGACCGGGTCGGCATCTTCGTCAAGGGAAGGCTGATTGCCTGCGGCCGCATTGATGAGCTGGGCGAGCAGATGGAGGGCATCCACGGCTGCACCCTTGAGCTGGCAGCTGAACCGGCGGACGACAGGCTGGAGAAGCTCCTGCGCGGCCAGGAGGGTGTACTACGTGTGGAGCGGGGCGAGGAATACTGGCTCCTGCATACCCGCACCGACAAAAGCGCCGACATCGCCCGGAAGCTGATGGAAGGCGGATACAGCCTGCGGCATCTGCGGCTGCGCTCCTCCGACCTGGATGAAATCT
>JBJEUJ010000239.1:0-9620 GCA_051883775.1 Aristaeellaceae bacterium
CTCAATCGCGTGCCGGGTGTGGGCACTGCCCACCGAGAAGCCCCAGCCGTCCCCTTATCACGCCTGTTCCCGAATCCTCGTCAGCAGCGCCTCCGCCGTGCCGACCTCATCCAGAGCGGCGTCGCGGAAGGTGCCAAGCTGCAGCGCCTGGGATTCGGCGGGAAGGGCGAGGAAGTCCCGCAGCAGGCACAGGATAGCCTCCAGCTGCGCGGACACCTCGTCGAAGTCCTTCTCCCAGGCCATGCGGCGCAGATCGTGCCGCACCTGCGTCCGGTCCAGCTCCCGCTGCAGATCCGCCGCTTCCTCCGCCCGGGCCGCGCGGCGCAAAAGCTCCTTCAGCCCCTCCAGCATGTGGGAGACGCAGGGCTCGGCCATCAGCCGCGCCGCAGCCGTGTCGTCCGGGTCGCAGAAGGCCGCGTCCGCCCGGTCCAGCGCCGTTTCCCGCGGGCAGGGCAGACCCTCGCGCTGCAGCTCCTCCCGCACCTGCTCGATCAGCTCCGGCCGGCGGCGCAGCAGCGTCCGGTACTTGTTCTGGTAGCGCAGCATCAGGCTGTGATCACCCCCGGCCATCTTCATCACGCAGGAGCGCACCGACATGCCCTGCCCCCGGGCCATGAGCACCTGGCGCAGCAGCTCGTGGGTTTCCTCGGGGGTGAATACCGTGAAGGGCGCCGCCCTCAGCTGCGCCGCCTCCGGACGCTGGCGCAGACAGGCGTAGTAATAGTTGCGGATGCTGTTGGGCTTGCGGCCCAGGTCGCCGGAGAGGGACTCAAAGACGCTGCGCAGCGGCGCGCCCGTGGCGGAGGCCTCCTTCACGGCGGAAAAAAGTCGGTTGGTTTCCTCCTCCTGCCAGCCTGCGCGGGTGTGGGTTCTTGCCTGGCTTTCCATGCTGTTGTCATGCTCCTTCCCATGTGGTGTATGCCTTATACTGCCCTGCCCGGGCGGATTTATACCGCCCATGTCCCTTACAGCAGGGGCAGCAGCGCCTCGCTCAGGCCTGCCTGCCCCGTGTAGACCTGCCATGCCGCGGCGCAAACCTCATCCGGAGAAATGTAGGCGTTCACAGCCGTCAGCGACCGGCTGGCGGCGGCCTCCATCTCCCCGTCCACGCCGGAAAAATACAGCGTCAGCCCCGCCAATACCGCGTGCAGCCCCTGGGAGGCAAGCCCCTGCTGGGCCTCCCTGGAGGTGAGAAAGGCCAGTAGCGACGGCGCGGCGGAAGCCTCCGCACCGCGTACGACGCTCCCCAGCCAGACCTGGTCCGTGATGATTTCGCTGGGCACCATCGTGCGGTAGGCAAAGCCCTTGCCGGCGCTGGTCAGGGAGGCCAGGGCCGTCACTTGCCCGGTGGTCAGCACCGCTGTGGCGCAGCTGCGGCTGCGGAAGGCCGCGTATACCTCCGCCGGAGCCGCGAAGCCCTCCGGCAGGGGCGGGCGCAGGGACTGCTCCAGCAGGCAGCACAGGGCCAGGGTGCCGCAGCCCCCGGGGGCCGCAAGCGGAACGGCGGCTGCCATAACCGCGTCGTAGGGGTAGGGCCGGGGGGAGGCAGAGGCCTCCGGCGTGGCGGCGGGGCGGCCCAGGAGCGTGGTGGGCGCAGGGGTGGACGCGCCCTCCGGCTCCAGCGCGCCGTCCACGCACAGCACGTAGCCGCCCCAGCACAGGGGCAGGCCATATTGCTGTCCCTTCCAGCGGCCGCAGCGCACAAGCGGCTCCTGAAGCCCGCCGGGCACGGCCAGGGGCGCGAAGGATTCCTCCGGCGCGGTGAAGGTTCCCGGGGTGTAGAGCACCAGGTCGGGCAGGACGGCCTCCGGCTCCGCCAGCTCATCGGGCGATACGGTGCGCAGGTAGGTCATCACGCCGGGGTTTTTCCGCTCAAACAGGCGCAGCTGCTCCTTCAGCCAGCTTTCCCCGCCGCCCACGGAGGATACCGCCCAGATCCGCAGCAGCGTCCGCTCCGGCCCGGGGGACAGGGCCGCGGGGGAGGGGGCGGATACGCGGGTCAGCAGCCAGCCCAGGACGCAGGTGAGCGCCAGGGCCGCCAGGCAGAGCAGGGCGCGGCGGCGCTTCATGGGCGCACCTCCCTTCAGCACTTTGGTGAAGCGTATGCGGGAGAAGGGCAAAATAGCCGTCCCGAAGGGAAAAACCCCGCCGGGTGGCGGCGGCTTATTTCCCTGTCCCCTCTTGTCAAATGAGGAAAAAAATCCTATAATGGAACTAACGTATGCTGGCCCTATTCCGGCGGCAGCGGCCAATCATGAAAGGAAGGATCACCCATGGACGTGCGCGCTTCTTACGAGCAGTGGCTCAGGGATTTCGCCAATGATGAGGATACCGTGAAGGATCTGCTGGCCATCAAGGATGATGACAAGGAGATTGAGGATCGTTTCTATACCGAGCTGTCCTTCGGCACCGCCGGCATGCGCGGGGTGCTGGGCGCGGGCATGAACCGCATGAACCGCTACAACGTCCGCCGGGCGACCAAGGGCCTGGCCCGCTACCTGCTGGAGAATCCCGAGCAGGCCCAGCGCGGTGTGGTCATCGCCTATGACAGCCGCCGCTGCTCCGCCGAGTTTGCCCGTGACACCGCGCTGGTTCTGTGCCAGGAGGGCGTGCCCGCCTACCTGTTCGACGCCCTGCGTCCTGTGCCGATCCTGTCCTACGCGGTGCGGCACCTGAACGCCATCGCGGGCATCGTGATCACCGCCAGCCACAATCCCCCCCAGTACAACGGCTACAAGGTCTACGGCGAGGACGGCGCCCAGGTCGGCCCCGAGGCTGCCGAGGGCATCACCCGCATCATCCGCGCCACCGCCTATACCGACTGCACCCTCATGGACGAGGAGGAGGCCAAGGCCAAGGGCCTCTTGAAAATCATCGGCAACAAGGAAGTGGACGACGACTACATCGCCGACGTCAAGACCCTGTGCATCCAGCCCGAGCTGCTGGACAGGGAGGGCGGCAAGCTGAAGATCGTCTACACCCCCATCCACGGCTCCGGCAACGTGCCTGTCCGCCGCATCCTCAAGGAGGTCGGCATCAGCAACGTGTCCGTGGTCAAGGAGCAGGAGCTGCCCGACTGCAACTTCTCCACCGTCAAGGTGCCCAACCCCGAGGATCCCGGCGCGTTCACCCTGGCCTTCAAGCTGGCCGACGAGGTTGGCGCGGACGTGATCTTCGCCACCGACCCTGACTGCGACCGCCTGGGCGTGGCCGTGCGCACCAAGGACGGCGCGTGGCAGCTGCTCACCGGCAACCAGATCGGCTGCGTGCTTCTGTACTACATCCTGTCCACCAAGGCAAAGCAGGGTACCCTGCCCAGGAACGGCGCGGCGGTGAAGTCCATCGTCTCCACCTCCCTGGCCAACCGCATCTGCGAGAGCTTCGGCGTTGATATGTTCGAGACCCTGACGGGCTTCAAGTTCATCGGCGAGAAGATCCAGCAGTTCCAGGATACCGGCAGCCACACCTTCCTCTTCGGCTTCGAGGAGAGCTACGGCTTCCTCAGCAGCACCTTCGTGCGCGACAAGGATGGCGTCAACGCCTCCCTGCTCATTTCCGAGGTGGCCTGCTCCTGCCAGGCCCAGGGCATTACCCTCTACGACATGGTGCAGGAGATCTTCGCCAAGTACGGGTACTTCGTGGAGAAGGTCGTCTCCGTCACCCTGCCGGGCAAGGAGGGCCTGTCCCGCATGAAGGAAATCATGGCCGGGCTGCGTGAGAATCCCCCGGCGGAGATTGCCGGCCTGAAGGTCACCGCCGTGCGCGACTACCTCAAGGGCATCCGCACCGAGGGCGGCGTGGAGGCTCCCACGGGCCTGCCCACCTCCGACGTGCTGTACTTCGAGCTGGAGAAGGGCAACTGGGTTTGCGTGCGCCCCTCCGGCACCGAGCCGAAGATCAAGCTCTACGTCAACACCAACGCTCAGAGCAAGGACGCGGCCGAGCAGCTGAACGTGCAGCTGCGCGAGGCCAGCGAGAAGCTGCTGGGCTGATCCACCGCCCCAGGTCCGGGCAGGGGGCACTCCCTCCTGTCCGGACGGCTGAACACCGGGAATCTGCGGCGTGCCCGCGATTCCCGGGCTTTATGTCTCCGGGGAAAATCTTTGCGACAGAAGGGGTAAAATCGGATGCGCAAACTGTGTGTGCTGGTGATGCTGATGCTCATGTGCTGCCTGCCCGCCCTGGCGGAGGAAACCGACCCGCTCTGCGTGGACGCCGAGGCGAAGGTGCTGGAGGGCATTGCCGGGCTGGCCCAGAGCGAAAGCGGCTGGAAGAAGGCCATGATGGAGCATACCACGGTGGTGTCCTCCAAGCGGGGCAAGGAGTATGTGACGGTGAAGGTGGCCATCCCCACCCTGAATTGCGCCGTGAGCGCCAAGGAGCAGCCCGGGGAGGACGCCCGGGAGTATCTGACAAGGGCGCTTGCGGGGGCCACCGACTGGGAGGATACCGCCGAGTACACCATCAGCATCGCCATCAAGGGCAAGAGCGACGCGGCGACCCTGACCTTTGAGGCTGCCAAAACCCTGGGCAACTACAAGAAGAAGGTGTCCGGCCTGGCGGCGTCGGCGGCGAAAACCTACGTGGATACGCAGATGCGCAACGCCATGTACAGCTATCTTCTGCCCCGAGCGGCTGACATGCCCAAGAGCAAGCCGGAAGCCATGCCCGAGCTGTCGCCCCTGACGGACTACTGTGCCGCTGCCGCGACGGCGCTGGGCCTGACCGATGAGCAGGCCAGCGAGCGCCTGCCCGCCATGCTCCTTTTGATGCAGCTGACCAAGGCGGAGGCCGCCGCGGGCCTGGAGAGCACGGTGATCACCGTGAAGGTGAAGGACTGGCAGGCCATGCTGGAGAGCGCGGACGCTTTGGCCCGGGAGGCCATGACGGCCATGATGGGCGTGCCGGAAATGCCCCGGAGCGAGATTGAGGCCATCCTGACGCAGCAGCTGCCCGAGGCATGCCGCGGCGTCTATTACAACGGCAAGACCCCCAAAACCATGACCCTGACGGTGGATCTGGCCGCGGCGGTGGCGGAGGGCGTGCAGACGGCGGACAGCCTCATGGCATACCTGGCGGAATACAGCGCGGCCCTGGATACCTATGTGGACGGGCTGATGGCATACGCCGCCACCCTGGACTATTACCCGGAGACGGAGCAGATTGACACGGTCATCCTGGCCGGGGAGAGCGCGGAGAGCGGCGCGCGGGTGTTCTTCGATACCGATGGTGAGAACCACGGCTATGTGTACATCACCCGGGAGAACATGCCGGTGCTCACGGGCTTCATCCACAGCGGCGCGCGGCTGATGGTCACCCTGGAGCCCGGCCTGTACGAGGTCTGGTGCTCCACAGGTCCCACCTGGTACGGGGTGAACTACGCCTTCGGCCGGGAAAGCTTCTGCGGCGTGTTCACCATGGAGGTGCCGGAGGACGGCAACCTGCGCATCATCCTGGCGGACAGCGAAGGCAGCCTGCCGGTGGAGCGGGTAACCTACGAGGACTTTGCGGTGGAAATTCAGCAATAAGCGCAAGGAGCGAATCACAATGGATCAGAAAACCTATCTGCTGGAGCAAATTGAGCGCCTGATGGCCATTCCCAGCCCCACGGGCATGACCCGCGCTGCCTGCGACTACGTCCTGGCGGAGCTGACCCGCCTGGGCTTCCGGCCTGAGCGCAGCCGCAAGGGCACGGTGGTGTGCGACCTGGGCGGCAACGGCCATGGCGTGCTGATCTCCGCCCATGTGGACACCCTGGGCGCGGTGGTGCGGGCGGTGAAGCCCAACGGACACCTGCGCTACACGGCTATCGGCGGCTTTGACGACAACGCCATCGAGAATGAGAACATCCTCGTCCACACCCGGGATGGCAAGGTCTATCCCGGCACGGTGTATTCCACCCGGGCCAGCCGCCATGTCTGGGGCGACCAGTCCGGGACGCCCCGCAGCGACGAGTACCTGGAGGTCATCCTGGACGAGGATGTGACCACGGACAAGGAGGTCGCCGCGCTGGGCATTCACGCGGGGGACTTCATCAGCTTTGATCCCCGCACCGTGATCAACCCCGATGGCTACGTCAAGAGCCGCTTCCTGGATGACAAGGCCTCCGCGGCCATGCTGCTGACCCTGGCCCGGGAGGTGGCGGAGGGCCGGCTGACCCTGGAGCGGAAGGTGTACATCGCCTTCACGGTGTATGAGGAGATCGGCCACGGCGGCTCCGGGCTGTGGAAGCTGCCGGTGGAGGACATGCTGGCGGTGGACATGGGCTGCGTGGGCGCGGACCTGACCTGCCGGGAGACGCAGGTTTCCATCTGTGCCAAGGACGCCGCCGGGCCCTACGACTGGGACTTCACCAACGAGCTGATTGCCCGCAGCCGCCGCCTGGGCCTGGACTACACGGTGGATGTGTATCCCCGCTACTCCTCCGATACCGCGCCTGCCCTCAAGGCTGGTCTGGAGGCCCGCTTCGCCCTGTGCGGCCCGGGCGTGTTCGCCTCCCACAGCTATGAGCGCACCCATGTCAGGGGGCTGATGAACACCCTGGCCCTGGTGCTGGATGTGGCGTGCAAAGCGTGAACAAAGTGTAAACTCATGCGCCGGGACGTGCCGAAAGCTGCGCGTTCCGGTGTTTTTTCATGCAGAAAGGCCGGGTTATGCCACTTCGTATTTGCATTTTCCGGGGGATATGCTATAATAAATGCCATATCCCGCGTTAGCGCGGTTCCTGATGATCGAGGAGGAACGGTAATGTTTAGCAAATGGATGAACAGCTTTTACTACGGTAAGAGCGGCAAGGGCGACTATACCCCCGAAAACCTGCCCACCAACCGCTGGCAGCTATTCTGGGAGATGCTGCGGGTGCGCCTGTCCGCGCTGGTGCGGCTGAACCTGATGTACATGGTGCCGTGGCTGCCCACCATGATCGTGCTGATGATCGGCGCGCTGAGCTTCCTGACCAGCCTGAACAACATGGTGGACAGCGGCGAGGTCATTGCCATGGGCGAGCTGCTCAGCGGCGTGGTGGCGCCCACGCTCCTGCTGCTGGTACCCTGCATCACCATTACTGGCCCCTTCACCTCCGGCGTGTGCTACGTGACCCGTAACTGGGCCCGTGACGAGCATGCCTTCATCTGGTCGGACTTCAAGGACGCGGTGAAGGAAAACTGGAAGCAGAGCCTGTTCGTTTCCTTCATCACCTCCCTGGTGCCCCTGGTGCTCTACGTCTGCTGGAACTTCTACGGCGCCATGGCCAACACCAACGCCTTCATGGTGGTGCCCCAGGTGCTGACGATGATGATCGGCCTGATGTGGTGCCTGGGCGTGACCTACTTCCATCCGCTGATTGTCAGCTACAAGCTGCGCATGCGGGACGTGCTGCGCAACGGCCTGTTGCTGGCTGTCGCCCGCCTGCCCATGAGCATCGGGCTGCGGCTGCTGCACGCCCTGCCCATGGTGATCGGCGTGGTGCTGATGCTCTTTGTCAGCCCCATGTACTGCATCCTGGGCCTGTTCGCCTATTATCTGCTGATCGGCTTCAGCCTGAGCCGCTTCGTCACCGCCAGCTATACCAACGCGGTGTTTGACAAGTACATCAACGCCAAGATCGAGGGTGCGGTGGTCAACCGCGGCCTGTACGTCCCCGACGACGACGAGGACGAGGAGGACGGCGAGCGCTCCGACGCGGACGACGGCGCGGATCCCCAGGCGTAATACATGCTTTGCCGCCTGAATGCGCACGCTATCCCGGAGATCAAAGGGGGAGGTGGCATACGCATGGGGGCCTGGCGGCTTGACAAAAACAGCAAACGGAAGTACGAGGCTGCCCGGCGCTTTGGTCTGACGGACAAGCTGGCCCAGGTGGGATGGGCCGGGCTGTCGGCTAAGGAGGCCGGGCGCATCGGCGGAAGCATACACGGCAAGCGAAAACATACCGAGAACTGACGGGGAGTACGAATGTATACAGGGTTTGCAGAGGTTTACGACCAGCTGATGGGCGATGTGAACTACGACGGCTGGGCTGATTTTTATGTGCGGATGATGGAGGCCTTCGGCATCCGGGAGGGCAAGATCTGCGAGTGCGCCTGCGGCACGGGCAGCCTGACGCTGCCCTTGTACCGGCGGGGCTTCCACGTGACCGGCGTGGATCTGAGCCAGGACATGCTCTGGATCGCCGCGCAGAAGGCCCGCAGCGAGGGCATCGCCATTCCCTTTGTGCGCCAGGATATGCGCCAGCTGCGCCTGCACCGGCCCATGGACGCGGTGCTGGCCACCTGCGACGGGGTGAATTATCTCCTGGAGGATCAGGACGCGCTGGACTTCTTCCGCGCCGCGTGGAATGCCCTTCGGCCCGGCGGCGGGCTGTTCTTCGACGTGTCCACCCCCTACAAGCTCCAGCACGCGCTGGGCAACCAGATCATCTGCGAGGATCTGGAGAACATCACCTATATGTGGCAGAACCGCTTCTCCGACAAGACCGGCATCGTGGACATGCACCTGTGCATCTTCGTCAAGCAGGAGGACGGCAGCTACCGCCGCATTGACGAGGAGCAGAAGCAGAGGGCCCACACGATGCAGAGCCTGACGGCGCTTTTGCACCAGGCGGGCTTCGACCGGGTGATGGTGTTTGGCAACGGCCGGCTGGAGCCGCCCCGGGAGGGGGAGCACCGATGGCACATCGCGGCCATCAAGCGGCTGGATCCGGCGGAGCTGCCCCAGTTGTAACCAGGCATGAGAGAGGAAATGACGCATATGATCGAGAGACGCAGCGGCGACGAGATGCTTCGCCTGAGCCTGATGGGCGGGCAGGCCCGTGTCATGATGTGCGAGACCACGGCCATGTGCCAGCGGGCGGCGGACGTGCACGGCGCCACCCCGGTGTGTACCGCGGCCATGGGCCGGCTGATGACGGCCACGGCCTTCCTGGGCGTGATGATGAAGGGCGAGGACGAGTCCGTCACGGTGACGGTGAAGGGCGGAGGCCCCATGGGCACGCTGGTGGCCGTGGCCAACCATGGCGACCTGAAGGTCTGCGCGGACAATCCGCAGGTGGAGCTTCCCCTGCGGGAGGACGGCAAGCTGGATGTGGGCGGCGCGGTGGGCCATTCCGGCCGGATGAGCGTGGTGAAGGATCTGGGCCTGAGGGAGCCGTACATCGGCCAGTGCGAGCTGGTCAGCGGCGAGATGGGCATGGACTTCGCCAACTACTTCACCGTCAGCGAGCAGCAGCCCTCCCTGGTATCGGTGGGGGTGCTGGTGAACGGGGACGTGGTGCTCAAGGCGGGGGGACTGCTGATTCAGCCCCTGCCCGGGTGCGAGGAGGCGGTGCTGGAGCAGCTGGAGCTGCGCAGCCCCATGTTCGCCTCCATCAGCCGGGAGATGACCTACGCCCCCAAGGAGCAGCTGATTGAGGACTGGTTCCGGGGCATGGAGCCGGAGCTGCTGGAGCGCACACCGCTAAGGTACCGCTGCGGCTGCTCCCGGGAGCGGATGGAGAAGGCGCTGATCTCCCTGGGCCGGAAGGAATTGCAGACCCTGATTGACGAGGACAAGGGCGCGGAGCTGGGGTGCCATTTCTGCCACAGCCGCTACGCCTTCACCACCGATGAGCTGAAGGATCTGCT
>JBJEUJ010000240.1:0-9602 GCA_051883775.1 Aristaeellaceae bacterium
GATCAACCTCTGGGAGGATGCCATGACGGAAGCCGTGGTTACCCGGATGGCGCTCTGGGGCAAGTAATCCCCTTCCGACGGGAAAGCGGAGCGATCCGCCTTCCCTGCCTCACACAGGGTCTGACCGACAGGCAGGCCGCCGGCAGACAGACCGCTTCTGTCTGCCGGCCTTTCCGTTGCCATGGAGGAGCATGCCATGAAGCACAGCGCATTCCCGCACAGGCGCATCCATTTCCGGCACATCAGGACGGAGCTGCTCGTCTCCTATGTCCTGATTCTTCTGCTGCCGGCGATTCTGCTGGGCACATGCTTTCTGCCGCTGCTTGACAACATGTATGTCAGCCAGCGGGAGGCGGATGTGCTGTCCACCGGCCGGCTTCTGACGGAAAACATGCGCTCGGCCCTGAACGGCGTGGGCGAGGTGCTGAGCAATTTCTGCTCCAACAATGAAATCTGGAATTACTTCCATCATGAATACAGGTATCCCGACACCAGCATCAAGGGCTACTACACCACCATGCGCCCCAAGCTGGACAGCTACATGGCGCTGCATCCGGAAATTCTTTCCGCCGTGGTCTACACCACCAACCCCACGGTGGTGACCAACGAGAGCGAAATCTGCTATCTGGCCCCGGGCAGCCAGATGGACCTGCTGGCCCGGCGCATGGCAGAGGAAAACCGCGTGATGATGCTGGCCCGGCTGGAGCGCGGTCCGTACTCCGGGCTGTATGCCATCCGCAGCATGCGGCTGTACGGCAAGACGGTGGGTGTGTTCTGCGTGCAGCTGGACACCGGGTGGTTCATCAGGCTGATGGGCGGCGATACCGGCGAGGGCAGCTGCAGTCTGGTGGAGCCGGAGGGCGCCATCATCCTCAGCACCCGGGAGCAGCTGATGGGGCAGCCGCTGGCGGACACCGCCCTGCGGGATACGCCCTGGCAGGCGCGCTGCGCCGTAACCCTGGACGGCACGGCGCAGGTGGCATGGAGCCTGCCCTTTCCCGTGCGCTTTCAGGAGGAAAGCTGGCAGCTGATCCTAACCATTCCGGCGGAGGATCTGTACATGGTGGCCCGCACCAACGGCGCGTGGCTGACCATGCTGACCGCGCTGATGATCGTCCTGATGGCGCTGCTGTCCATCATCTTTTCCCGGCAGCTGACCCGCCGCCTGTCGATCATCAAGGAGGGCATCGAGCAGGTGGAGAAGGGCGACTTCTCCGTGCGTGTGCGGGTGGAGGGCCGGGACGAGGTGGCCACCCTGGGCAGCATGCTCAATCACATGACGGAGCGGCTTGACGTCCTGGTGGATGAAAACGCCGGGCGGCAGGTGCAGATCCGTGCGCTGCAGCTGGCCGAAAAGGAGGCGCAGCTCAGCGCATTGCAGAGCCAGATCAACCCGCATTTTCTGTTCAACACGCTGGAGGCCATTCAGTACGGCATAGAGACCGGCGCGGAGGAAACCGCGGAGATCGTGCAGCTGCTGGCCCGGAACCTGCGCCGCCTGGCCTCCCAGGAGCGGAAG
Organism: Aristaeellaceae bacterium; assembly: GCA_051883775.1. GTDB lineage: Bacteria > Bacillota > Clostridia > Christensenellales > Aristaeellaceae > UBA11524. The sequence goes on from JBJEUJ010000240.1 coordinate 1,520, forward strand.
ACCACATCGCTCCGGGAGGAGCTGGTATCGGTGGAGGAATACCTGCGGATTCAGAAGTTCCGCTACGGCGAGCGTCTGCGCTACCACATCCGGGTGGATGAGGCGCTGATGACGCTGTGCATTCCCAACCTGCTGCTGCAGCCCCTGGTGGAAAACGCGGTGTCCCACGGTATTGCCCGGCGGGCGGAGGGTGGTACGGTCAGCATCAGCGGGATGCGCAGGGACGGGGTGATTGTCCTGTCCGTGCATGACGACGGCGCGGGCATGGACGAGCTGACCCGGGAGGAGCTGCGGCGCTCCCTGAGCAAGCCCATCGGCCAGGCAGGCGGCTGCATCGGCGTGAAGAACGTGGCGGACCGCGTGCGCCTGTACTATGAGGATCGGGCGACCTTCACCTGGGAAAGCCAGGAAAACGATCACACCACCATGACCATCACCATCCGGGAGGAGGTGCAGCATGCGCATCCTGATCGTGGATGACGAACCCAAGGTGCGCCAGCGCCTGAAGGCGATGATTCACCGGCTCGGGCCGGAAAACAGCGTCCTGGGCGAGGCGGGCAACGGCGAGGAAGCCCTGGCGCTGATGGCCCAGAGCATGCCGGATATTGTCATGACGGATATCCGCATGCCCCGCATGGACGGCCTGCAGCTGTTCCGGGAAATCCATCAGCGGGGCTGGACCGTGGGCCGGATCATCCTCAGCGGCTACAGCGATTTTGCCTATACCCAGCAGGCCATGCAGCAGGGCATCCGGCTGTATCTGCTCAAGCCCGTGGCGGAGGATGAGCTGAAGCATGTGCTGGCCCAGGCCGTGGAGGAGCTGACCCAGGCCCGGAAACAGGCCGAGGAGCTGCGCAGCGGCCAGCTGGCCTCCCGGGAGCGGGCGCTGGTACGGCTGCTGAACGGGCATCGCATGGCCAAGGAACAGCCTCCGCCCTTTGAGCGATGCTGCCTGTTTGTCATCGAGGGCGACGGGGAGCGCTGGGATGACGCCCAGGAGGCCATGCAGGCCCTGCAGAGCGACACGCGGCTCATCACGCCCGTGGGCGCCAACCGGCTGGTCTGCTGCTCTGCCACCGCCAGCGCCCCGGATGAGGCTGTGCTGCTGCAGGCCACCCTGACCGGCAGGCACCGCCACATCACCATTGCCTACAGCGGGCCCCTGAAGCATGCCGGGGAATACCACGAGGTCTACCGGAGCCTGTGCGCGCTGCTGGACAGCCGGTGGCTGATGCAGGGCAGCAGCATCCTCTCCCTGGATGACCTGCCTGCGGAATCCTCCTTTGATGTGATGGAGGCGCTGCGCCGGTGGAATCACGACGCGCTGGACCGGGCCATTGACCTGAACGACGACCCCGCCATGGTGCAGCAGACGCACCGGCTGTTTCAGATGCTCTCCGAGAGCCGTGCCGAGGCGGAGGCCGGACGCGCCTACTTTGTGGAAGCGGTGATCCACACTATGCGCCATGTGACCGACCGGGGCGGCGACCCCAACGCGGTGCTGACCCAGCGGCTGAACATCCGAGAGCTGATGACACAGTACAACATTGTGGAGCTGGAGCAATGGTACCTGGAGCTGTGCCGGCGCATTGCGGCCTACCTGGTGGAAATGCGCTCCCGCCGCCCAGCCAGCGTGTCCCGGCAGATTGATGCGCTGTTCCATCAGGATCCCTCCCGCAGCTATACCGTCAACGACCTGGCCGAGCAGTTCTACATGAGCCCCACCTATCTCCATCAGGTGTTCAAGCGGGAAACCGGGCAGACCATCCATGCCTGGCTGACGGCCCGGCGGATTCAGCTGTGCAAGCGCGCGCTGGCCGAATCGGACGACCCGGTCTACGAAATCGCCGAGCGCTACGGCTATCAGAATCTCCGCAGCTTCTTTACGGCCTTCAAGCGTATGGAGGACTGCACCCCCAGCGAGTACAGGGAAAGGATGAAGCATCATGAGTGAGTTCACCTATCTGAAGGGGATCAATCTGGGCGGCTGGCTGAGCCAGTACATGCCCGGCACCGACCTGAAAAGGCATTACGCCACCTTCATCACGGAGCGGGATATTGACCAGATCGCCTCCTGGGGCGCGGATCACGTCCGCCTGCCCTTTGAAAGCGGCGTGCTGGAAGACGAAAGCCTGCATTACATGGACGAGTGCATCCGCTGGTGCAACAGCCGGGGCATGGGCGTGATCCTGGATCTGCATTACGTCCAGGGCATGACCTACGACCCGAACCGGAAATTCAACACCCTCTTCCTGCCCGAAAACACCAGCCGGATGATGGCTGTCTGGCAGAAGGTCGCCCGGCATTTCGCCGCCTGCGACGACGGCGTGCGCTACGAGCTGCTCAACGAAATCACCGACGGCACCGGCTATCTGTGGAACAGGCTGTATCCCAAGGTGCTTGGCGCGATCCGGGAGGTGGATCCCCATCGGGTCGTCTACGTGGGCAGCAACAAGATGAACGACGTGCAGCAGCTGTCCTCCCTGGCGCTGACGGATGACCCGCATGTCATCTACAACTTCCACTTCTACGAGCCCCATCCGTTCACCCATCAGCGCGCGGGCTTTGACCAGGACATGTCGGTCTATGACCATGCCTATCCCTATCCCTGCCGGTGGGACGGCCTCTATGAATACATGCAGGCCCATCCCGGCTACGCCCGGCGCTACCCCTATCTGGTGTTCCAGCAAAACGACCTGGCCCAGATGCGGGAGAACCTGGCCCCTGCCAGCGATTTCATGACCTATACCGGCGCGCCGCTGTACTGCGGCGAATTCGGCGTCATCGGCCTGGCGGAGGAAAAGGACGCGGCGGCCTGGATTGCGGACTGCGTGTCGGAGCTTCGCGCGAGGCACATCGGCTACGCCTGCTGGTGCTACAAGGCGATGGACTTCGGCCTGGTGGACGCGGACAGCCGCCTGATCCGCCCTTCGCTGATCAAGCCGCTGTTCGGCTGAAGCAGAACAGAAACGGTTGACGATACGTCAGCAGGGACATGAGGGTCTGTACTCATGTCCCTGCTTTTTTGTCCGGCGGGCAGCGAACCGGTATGCTGATTTCCGTCACAAACTTGTTCGTATCATGGGTGATCCCGTAGTCGATCATGGTAATCTCACAGGAAAAGCCGCATATCTCCAGCTGACGCCCGGCGATAAAGGCCAGCAGCCTTCTGTACTGCTCCGGCGCGTCCCCTTGGCTGCCGCGGAAGCGGACGGACACACAGAGCGCTTCCGGGAAAACGGCCGTTTCGCCGTCGAAATGATCCTCCTCGTCCAGGATCAGGAAAATGCTGTCATACCTGTCGAAGCGGCCTGCCTTCAGGTTCTCCTCCGAAATGCCGACGCCCACCTTGCCCAGGAACACCACACCCTCCGCCTGTGCCTGCTCCAGCCTGCGGATGGGGGCCTCCATGTCCAGAAAGCCCCGGATTTCCAGCGAGTCCCCCACCCAGACCATGAGGCACGCCGGCTTGCGGGTGAAGCCTACGGCGTCCAGCACGGAGGCCCTGGCGTCGGCCAGGGCGCGCAGGCGATTGTCGATCTTCCGTTCAATCCGCTTCAGCTCCTGCTGCCGGGCAATGACCGCCGCCTTCTGGCTCATCAGCTTTTTCTTGATGCGCTCCACCTCCCGGTTCCCAAGGAAATCCGCGATGTCGGACAGGGGCATATCCAGCGCGCGAAGGTAGCGGATGGTGTTCAGGATTTCAAACTGCCGGACGCTGTAATAGCGGTACCCGCTGGCGGGGTCGATGTACTCCGGGGCGAGCAGGCCGATATGCTCATCATGGCGGAGGCTGCTGACGCTCACATGAAACAGCCTGGCCACATCGCCGATGGAAAACAGCTTCTGCTTATCCATGCCGCGCTCCTTTGTCTGCGCCCGCCCTGCTTTTGCGCAGAAGCAGCCCATAGGCCAGCACACAGATGATCACGGAAACAACCGACCCGGAAGCGGTGGCCAGCCCCATGGGCAGCAGAGTGTCCGGGAACAGCCTGGAGGTCAGGTACACGCCGGGGATGCGCATCAGGATGAAGGCTACAATATTATGCAGGAAGGAGAGCCCGGACTTGCCAAGGGCGCAGAAATATCCGCTGAAGCAGAAGTGGACGCCCGCGAAGATGCAGTCCCATACATAGCCGCGCAGGTATTGTCCGCCCTTCTTCACCACCTCCGCGCCCGCCGCCGTGGCCGGGGCGGTAAAGAGAGCAACCACCGGCTCGGCCAGAAGCTGCATCGTCACGGCGACGGCAGCGCCAAAGCCCACCGAAAGGAAAGCGGCATACCGCGTTGCTGGAATCCAAGGGATACCGGATAATCTTCCTGGCAGGGCAGATCCTGACCAAGACAAGGAGGATATACCAATGAGTTATCAGCAACGTACAATTGGCGAAATCTGTTCAGAGCTGTTGGAGGAAGCTATCCGCATAGGCTGCATGGCCGGGGAGCTGAAGCAGCTGCAGCTGCAGATCAACCCGCTCTTCCTGTTCAACTCGCTGTATCTGGTATACCGCATGGCCCGGGCAGACGGCCATGCCGCCCTCGCGGCCCTGAGCCTGAACCTGAGCAAGTATGACCGCTACATCACCCAAACGCCCCAGCAGATCGTCGCACTGGAGGATGAGTCGACCATGTGATGAATGATGGGGTGGTGTCCATGCGCTGCCGCTGCACGGACAGGGCGTCTCAGGTGATTGCGTCCGACAACAGCGGCCGCATGGGCGAAAGGGAGGTTCAGGCCCTGCGGGAGAGGATCTGCGCGCCCTCCAGGTAAAGAGCGTGGACAACAGCCTGACGGCCATCCTGACCTTTGAGAGGGGGAGGCGCGCGTATAAAGCAGATCCTGATCGTGAATGATGAGCTCCTGATTGCCGACACCCTGCAGGAGGTCGCCCTGCGGACGGGCTTCACCTCCACCAATTCCTTTTGCCGCTGATTCAAACAAGGAGCGACGCCACAGGACGCCGCTCCTTCGCTGAACGATGATCGGGGAGTATGACGGAAAGACCCGTTACGGGGCTGTCAGGCCGAATCCCCCGGCTGTTCAGCCTCGCGCACGAAGGGTTTCCTTCTGCTGATCAGCCGCAGATACACCACCAGCATGATGATGCCCAACAGCGTGCTGGCAGGCGCGGCACAGCCGATCAGGAACAGATTCGTGTTTGCCATCCTGGAGAAAAGCCAGGTGGCCGGGATCCTGCCCAGGAACGTGGCGACCAGGTTTTGAACCAGGTTGAAGGTTGTCCTTCCGCAGCCGTTGAGGAGCGCCGACAGGTTGAAGGCGATTGCCGTCAGGATGCCGTCGATGCTGTACGCCTTCATGTACAGCCCGGCCATCTCGATGACCTCCGCGTCATCGGTGAACAGGGACGGCATAAAGCTGGGGAACAGCACGCAGACCAGAAGGCAGAGCACTTCGATGGCCATGCTGACGGCGATGGCATAGCCCACCGCCTTGTAGGCGCGGTCCATTTTCCCCGCGCCGAAATTCTGCGCCACCACCACCGCCACCGAGGCGGAGAAGGCCGACTGCGGCATGAAGGTGAAGCCGATGATCTTGTCGCCGATGCCCATGGCCGCGCTGGCGGAAAGGCCCATGCCGTTGATGATGGCCGTGATGAACATGAAGCTGATGTTGATCAGCACGCTCTGCACGCCCATGGGGATGCCGATTTTGAAAATGTTCCTTGTGGTTCTGCTGTCAAAGCGGATGTCCTGCCTGCCAAAGGCAAAGGGCATGCCCCTGCGCATGATGAAAACCAGGCTGAATACAAAGCTCAGCCCCTGCGCCGTCACCGTGGCGATGGCTACGCCCGTCACGCCCAGACCCAGCACGCCCGTCAGCAGCACATCCCCAAGGATGTTGATGCCGCAGGCCACCGCCACAAAGATCAGCGGACTCTTGCTGTCCCCCATGGCGCGGAGCAGGGCGCACACAATGTTGTAGCCAATGATCAGCGGAATGCCCAGGCTGCAGATGCGCATATAGGTCGTGGCCTCGGCCATGGCCTGGGCCGGCACGTTCAGCCAGGACAGGAAAACCGTCGAGAACACCGACGCAAGGACGGTCAGCAGGGCGCTGATCGCCGCAAAGTCAATGATCAGATTGCCGACAATCCTGGCAGCCTGCCTGTCGTCCCGGGCGCCGATGCACTGGCTCACCAGCACGGTACCGCCCGCGGACAGACCGATGGCCAGGAAGGTGAACAGGGACAGCAGCTGCGACCCGCACGCCACCGCGGACACGCCGGAGGCTGAGCCGCAGTTGCCGATCACCAGCGTATCCACCGTGCCATACAGCGTTTGCAGCAGGTTGGACAGCAGGAAGGGCAGCGTGAACCACACAACGCTGGAGAAAATGGGGCCCTCTGTCAGATTGTTGCGGTTATGGCCGCTTCCGGTGATGGTTTTCCCTGGCATATCGTTTCCTCCCCTGATGCTGCATGCGTCCTTCTCCGCGTCCCCGAATTCAAGAAAAAGCCGGACAGGACAACCGGCATTTCAGCCCGTCATCTTATCCGGCTCACTGTTTTCAAAGAACAGTTCACCCTCCGATGCACAGGAAAAGTATACGCGCATTTTCTCCTGCCGTCAATAGCCATGTGCAGCTTTTCGGTGGATGCCGCTTCGATGCAGGGGGCGGTATCAGGGGGTGTTTCCGCATTCGGCAGGCACGCCATAGGGCATCATGGCCCAAACGACCTGTCCGATCATCCGCATTGCCCAGGACGGAAGCTATGACGCTTCGTCTGCTTTCCAGACTTTCTGCCTTACCTGTTTCCCCGGACAGAAATATTCACCTGTGCAGCTGCCCAGGCTTTTTCCCCGGGGGTGTTGAGCCGCAATCGGCTGAATGCGGGCGGTATCGCAGATGCAGCATTACGCCCGGATTCTGCCGATGCAGTAGAAGGCGCGTGTGCGGCCATCCAGCCAGCCACTGTCCGTCACGGTATAGGTGTCCGTCAGGCGGACATCCTCGGAGGAAGAACCTACCTGTACCTCAAAGGCGCCTTTCTCCACCTTCCAGCGCATGTCCTCATCCAGGAAGGCCATCTGATCGGGCCGCAGGGTAAAGACAACCTGCTTCTCCTCGCCCGGCATCAGCGGCACACGGGCAAAGCCCTGCAGCTCCTTGACGGGGCGGGTCATGGAGGCGTGGGGATCCTTCACATACAGCTGCACAATCTCCGTGCCAGCGCAGTCTCCGGTATTTTTCACACGGACGGAGACCGTAACAGGGGCAAAGGGCGCGGTCTCGTGCCTGTCCAGCTGCAGATCCGTGTAGGCGAAGGTGGTGTAGCTCAGGCCATGACCGAAGCAGTAGCGGGGCCTGTGCGGGCAGTCCACATAATCCTGGAAGCCGATGCTTTCGCCCTGCGACCACATGGAACCCGAGGGATGGTTGTAATACACAGGAATCTGACCGGCGCAGCGGGCCACGGACAGCGGCAGCCTGCCGGAGGGATTCTCCCGGCCCAGCAGCACGTCCGTCACCGCTTCTGCCGTAAAGGTGGCGGGATTATTGGTCGGATCAGAACAAGCAAGTGCGCCCGGTATCAGGTATAATGCACCATGGAAGACCGGCGGAAAGGAGCGCATCATGATGAAGATCACACACTGCAAGGTCAATCACATCACAAACCCCATGGGCTACTGCATCGGGAAGCCCGTCTTTTCCTGGGTGACGGAGGACGCCAAAGGAAAGGCTCAGCAGGCGGCGCGTCTGCGCATCTGGCAGGACGGGGAAGAGGACGCTCTCCTGTACGATTCACACTGGGCCCGGCTGGACTCGCTGGCGACGGAGGCGGACATTGCCCTTGCGCCGCGCACGCGCTACTGCTGGACGGTTGCCGTGCGCAGCGACGCGGACGAGGAGGCCGTGAGCGCGCTGAACTGGTTCGAGACCGGCAAGATGGACGAAGCCTGGCAGGGGCAGTGGATCACCTGCGACAAGGCGGAAACCCGGCTGCCTGTGTTCCACATGGCCTTTGCGCTGCCGGAAAAGCCGATCCGCGCCGCCCGGCTGTACATCTGCGGCCTGGGCCTGTATGAGGCCAGCATCAATGGCCGTCGCGTTTCCGACGAG
>JBJEUJ010000241.1:0-1900 GCA_051883775.1 Aristaeellaceae bacterium
TTCAAGGAGCGCAACAAGCAGGTGGGCGAGATCAACGCCCAGGTGGAGGACAGCCTGCTGGGCATCCGGGTGGTGAAGTCCTTCGCCAACGAGGAGATCGAGGAGCGGAAGTTCGCCGAGGGCAACGCCCGCTTCCTGGACCTGAAGGCGGCCTCCTACCGGGTGATGGCGGCCTTCGGCACCTCCAACCGCATCTTCGACGGGCTGATGTACATCATCATCGTGGTGGCGGGCGCGCTGTTCATCCACGCGAATCAGCTGACCGCCCCGGAGTTCACCGCCTACCTGCTCTATGCCAACGTGCTGCTGAACTCCATCCGCCGCATTGTGGAATTCACCGAGCAGTTCCAGCGGGGCATGACGGGCATCGAGCGCTTCCTGGAGATCATGGACGCGCCCTCCGACATTCACGAGGCCCCCGACGCCAGGGAGCTGAAGGACGTCCAGGGCGCGGTGACCTTCGAGAACGTGGGCTTCCACTACGCCGACGACGAGAGCGACGTGCTCCATCACCTGAACCTGCAGGTGAAGCCCGGGGAGTCCATCGCCCTGGTGGGCCCCTCCGGCGCGGGCAAGACCACCCTGTGCAACCTGATTCCCCGCTTCTACGACGTGACCGAGGGCCGCATTCTCATCGACGGTCAGGACGTGAAGGACTTCACCCTCAAGAGCCTGCGCAACGCCATCGGCATGGTGCAGCAGGAGGTGTATCTCTTCTCCGGCACGGTGATGGACAACATCATCTACGGCAAGCCCGGCGCGACGCGGGAGGACGTGATCGAGGCCGCGAAGCTGGCCGGCGCGCACGAGTTCATCGAGGCGCTGCCCCAGGGCTACGACACCTACGTGGGCGAGCGGGGCGTGCGGCTTTCCGGCGGACAGAAGCAGCGGATTTCCATTGCCCGCGTGTTCCTGAAGAATCCGCCCATCCTCATCCTGGACGAGGCCACCTCCGCCCTGGACAACGAGAGCGAGCATCTGGTGCAGCAGAGCCTGGAGAAGCTGGCCAAGGGCCGCACGGTGTTCACCATCGCTCACCGGCTGACCACCATCAAGGGTGCGGACACCATCTGGGTGCTGACGGAGAGGGGCGTGGAGGAGCAGGGCAGCCATCAGGAGCTGATCCGCAAGGGCGGGCTGTACGCGCGCCTGTACGCCATGTACACCACGGAGGGGCTGAACGCATGAAGCTGACGAGAGCCACCCAGGCTGACCTGCCCGAGGTATGTGCGTTTTACCAGGCCGTATGCGAGGCCATGGAGCGCGGCGGGCTGGACATGTGGCACTGGGGGGAGTACCCCAACGAGGGGCTCCTTGCGGAGGACGTCCGCAAGGGTGACATGTACCTGTACCGGGAGGAAGGCCGGCTGCTGGGCTGTGTGGCCATCAACCGGGAGCAGGACGAGGACTACGCGTCCCTCCCCTGGCGTGAGGAAGGCGAGGCGGGGCTGTTCCACCGTCTGGCGGTAGCGCCGGACATGCAGGGCCGTCATCTGGCGGGGGCGATGCTGGCTCAGGTGGAGGACATTCTCCGGGCCTGGGGCTGCGCGGTGCTTCGCGGCGACGTCTACGGCGGCAACGCAAAGGCTCTGCGTTTGTACGAGCGGGAGGGGTTGAAAAAGGTTGGCGCGTTCCGTCAGGAATGGGGCTGGGCGTATCCGTTCTACGGGCTGGAAAAGAGGCTGTAAGGGTGGGGACGCTGGGGCTTCTCGGTGGGCAGTGCCCACACCCGGCACGCGATTGAGTTGATTCCCTCTGGTCAAAGTACATGCGCGTGGGAGTGTCGTGCAACTTGTGCACCGGGCTTGCGGGGGTCACGCCTCGCAACGGGCGAGGCGCGACGCAGAGCATGGAGGCTCCCCCTATCCGTCACGGCAGCTGCCGTGACACCTTCCCCTCC
>JBJEUJ010000242.1:0-9482 GCA_051883775.1 Aristaeellaceae bacterium
TCGTATCGGGCTGGTGCGCACCGTCTTTTGAGGGGTACATGCGTGTGAAGAAACGAATGAGCTTCAGGCTGCAGTGGCAGTATTTCGCATCCTATCTGGCGCTGATGCTGATTGTCATGATGGTGTTCCTGACCTATGCGTACAACAGCTTCGCGGGCTTTCACAGGCAGATGGCGCTGGACAACTACCGGAACCGTCTGGGTCTTTTGCGCAGCGAGCAGGAGGGCGCTTTGACGGACATGGTGGCCATTGCCGGGCAGATCATGGAGGTCACCAGCAAGGTGCCCTTCGCCTACCGTGAGAAGCCGGAGCTGGCCACGGATCTGCGCAACCAGCTGAGCGCCTACCGGGCCACGCATGATACCCTGGAGGAAATCTACATTCATTTCTTCGACGATGAGTTTGTCCACACCAGCACGGGCTCCTACCTGGTGGATCGCTTCATCAACCAGATGATGCTGCTCAGCGACGTCTCCCGGGAGACGCTGGAGGAGTATCTGAACGACGCGCGCCAGCTGACCATGCTGCCCATGCAGACCATTGAGGGCTATGCCTTCCAGAATACCATGGGCCTGCGGCAGATGACGCCGGTGTTCGTGCCCGTGTCCATCAGCGGCGGGCTGCGCTGCGGCGTGGCCATGTTCCTCATTGAGGACCGCACCTATGATACCTGGTTCGCCTCCGTGGTGTCCCCGGAGGCGGACGTGTACATCCTTAAGGAGGATACGCTTCTGGCCAGCCAGCAGATCAGCGGTGTGCCGACGGAGACGGTGCTGGCGGCCTGCGCCGCCGGGCAGGATACCCTGACCTGGGAGGGCGGCGGCTATCACCTGCTGCAGCTGCCCGGCAAGACCTTCGGCTACCGCTATCTGGCCCTGATTTCCGACAGCGAGCTGAGCATGGGCCTGAGCGCCTCGGTGAAGATGCTGATGCTGCTGGCGGCCGTCGTGTCCGCCCTGGGCGTGCTGGTGATCCACTACCTGGTGCAGCGCAACACCCGGCCCATCAAGCTCCTGCACTCCATGATCTCCGACCGGGAGCCCACCGGCAACGAGCTGATCGAGATCCGCGACGGCATTCAGCGCCTGATTGAGGAAAACGCCGCCATGTCCTCCCGCATGGAGGATATGGAAACCCTGCGCAAGAGCGACTTCGTGCGCCGCTTCCTGGTGGGGGCCTTCAAGAGCGAGGACGAGTACCTGACCTTTGCCGAGACCATTGCCCTGAATGTGGACACCGCCTGCTATGCCGTGGCGATCATCGCCAAGCCCTCGGACGCGGAGTACGAGCTGACGGCGGAGAAAATCAACCGCCTCTTTGAGGGCGAGGTATGCGGCGTGGCCCGCGCCCTGGGCCTGCAGGACCGTCTGGCGGTGGTGGCCTTCGCCGGGGACAAGCAGACGCTGACGGACTTCCTGGAGAGCAAGCTGGCGGGCCTGCGGGCCTGCTGCAGCGGCGTAACCATGGCGGTCAGCGGCGTGCACAGCGATTACCGGGAGGGCCAGCGGGCCTACCTGGAGGCCGAGAACGCCTTTGAGCTGCGCTTCATCAAGGGCAATGCCCGGGCGCTGATGTTCGGGGAGGTGGCTGGCCCCGGCACGGGCCGCATGCAGTACAATCCCCAGCTGATGGAGCGGCTGCGCAAGGCCCTGCATGTGGGCGACGCGGCCCAGGTCAGCGCGGCGCTAAGGGAGATCACCCGGGCCATGCGGGGCATGGACGCGTCCCTGTTCGACTTCCGCTGCATGTACAACGATATTCTCAATGTGGTCAGCAGCGAGGCCAGGGAGCAGGGCGTGCAGGAGGAGGCGGTCTACGACCTGTTCAAGCTCAGCCAGTGTCTCTCCCTGGACGACCTGGATGCCATGCTGCACCATGTGTGCGCGGGCCTGGTGTCCGACGGCAGCGGCCGGAAGCTGCCCCAGGCCAGCGAGCCTGTGGCACGGGCCTATGAGATCATCCTCCGGCGCTTCTCCGAGCCGGGGCTGTCCGTCTCCGCCATTGCCGAGGAGGTGGGCATGAGCGATTCCCGCCTGTCCACCGAGTTCAAGAAGGTCTACCGCATGACGCCCCTGGAGCATATCACCCGCGCCCGCATGCAGCGCGCCCGCCGCCTGCTGCGCACCACGGACATGCCCGTCAAGGACATTGCCGTGGAATGCGGCTACTACGACATCTCCGGCTTCAACCGCCGCTTCAAGGCCTATACCGGCATGACACCCCAGCAGTACAAGCAGTCCAGCGACGCGGGCGGCGAAACGGCCAACGACGAAATTCCGCAGCCAATGCAGGAACAGGAGCATTCATCATGAGCAGCTTTGTTTTTTCCCTGGCCACCGCCATTGTGGCCGATGAAGCCGTCCCCGCCCTGAGCAGCGCGGCGGCGATCCTCCGCCGGGACATGGCGGCGGTGCTGACCGGACGCGGCCCGGAGAACGCCATTATCCTGGAGCGGGACGATACCCTGCCCGAGCAGGCCTGGCGCATGACCGTCACGCCGGAGCGCATCACCCTGCGCCACCGGGACAATCTGGGCGGCGTGTACGGCCTGCTGCACCTGTCCGGGCAGGCCCTGGGCGTGACGCCTATGTGGTTCTGGAACGACCAGCCCCTGCCAACCATGCCTGTGGCGGAAATCCCCTGCGGCACGGCGGCGTCCCCGGCGTATGCGGTCAGGTACCGGGGCTGGTTCATCAATGACGAGGTGCTGCTGGATCCCTGGAAGCAGGATGCGGCGGAGCACCGCCAGGTCTGGCGGATGGCCTTTGAGACCATCCTGCGCTGCGGGGGCAACATGGTCATCCCCGGCACGGACCGCCACGGGGACGGCCTGGACATGCTGGCCTCGGACATGGGGCTGATCCTGACCCAGCACCACGCGGAGCTGCTGGGGGCGGAGATGTTCGGCCGCCGCTGGCCGGAGCTGCAGGCCTCCTACCGGCTGTACCCGGAGAAGTTCGAGCAGCTGTGGCGGGAGGCGGCGAAGCGGCTTCGGGGGCGGAGGGTGATTTACGCCATCGGCTTCCGGGGGCAGGGCGACGGCCCCTTCTGGGGGGAGGATGGCGCCTTTGACACGGACGAGAAGCGCGGCGCGCTGGTCAGCCGCATCATGCGCAGGCAGATGGAGATCGTCCGTGCGGTGGAGCCGGACGCCCTGTTCTGCACCAACCTCTACGGGGAGATGATGCACCTGTACCGCTGCGGCGCATTGCAGGTGCCCGACGGGGTCATCAAAATCTGGGCGGACAACGGCTATGGCCGGATGCTCTCCCGCCGCCAGGGCAACGACAATCCCCGGGTGGACGCCATGCCCCGGCATGAGCCCGGGCGCAACGGCATCTACTACCACGCCGGGTTCTACGACCTGCAGGCCGCCAACCATATCACCCAGCTGCAGCTTCCCCCGGCCATGGTTGCCCGGGAGCTTAACCAGGTCATGGCCAATGGCGCGAACGACTACTGGATCATCAACTGCGGCAGCATCAAGCCCCACCTGTATATCCTCGACCTGATCCGCCAGGCCTGGACGGAGGGCGCTGTGGACGCTTCGGCCCACGCGGAAGCCTATGCCCTGCGGTACTTCGGGGACAGGCGGGTGGCTCCGCTGCTCATGGGCTACGGGGACTGCGCGGCGCAGTACGGCCCCCATCCGGACGACCGGGCGGGGGATCAGTACTACCACCATGCGGCGCGGCTTTTGTGCTGGCAGCTGATGCGGGGCGAAAGGGCGGCGGTTCCGGCGCTCCGGTGGGCGGAGGCAGGGGACACGGTGTTCGACCAGGCCAGGGGTCTGGGCGACAAGTGCGCCGCCAGCCTGCCCCAATGGGAATCGCTCATCCGCCGGGGCGAGGCGCTGCTGCTGGAGCTGCCCGTGGCGGCGGCACAGCTTTTGTCGGACACGCTGCTGATGAACGCCCGCATTCACCGCAGCGGCTGCCTTGTCCTCATGCTGCTGGCGGAAGCCTTCACGGCCTGGGAGCAGGGCGAATGCGATATGGCCTTCCTCCACGCGGGGGAGGCCATGGAGGAGGCGGAGGACGGCTACCGCATCATGCGGGCGGCGGAGCATGGCAAGTGGGCGAACTTCTATGCCAATGACTGCTTTGTCAACCTGCGTCTGACGGCGGATACCCTGCGCAGCCTGCGGGGCTGGCTGCGGGTCTGCGGGGACGGGCCGAACTTCTGGCAATGGGAGCGCAAGTGGCTGATGGATCCCCGGGACGTGCGCATCTGCCTGCAGACCCACCGGCACTGCCAGCTGTCGGACGACGAGCTGCAGCGGCGGATGAAGCAGGCTCTCCGGTCGTAGCAGGGGAAAGCGAAATTCAGGCCAAAGTGCAATTTAGATCAAAGGGAGCATCATTTTCCCGGCTGTCGGCGCGAAAAAGCGCGGGCAGCCGGGCTTTTTTGCGCCCTCGGCTGCATCTTCGCATGGACGCCATGCAGTGTTCACAAATTTTTCAGTTTTCATCGCATGTATGTTAAAAAATATCTGGTATCGTGATAGCCGTCGCAAGGCGGGCGAATGAAAACTGCATCAGGAGGGAGTAACGTTGATCGAGGTCAGGCATCTGACAAAACGGTACGGCGGTCATACGGCCGTGTCGGATTTGTCCTTTACCATCGACAAGGGCAAGGTCTACGGTTTCCTGGGCCCCAACGGAGCGGGCAAGAGCACGACCATGAACATCATGACCGGTTGCCTTGGCGCCACCGAGGGCGAGGTGCTCATCGACGGGCACAATATCATGGACGAGCCCATGAAGGCCAAGAAGCTCATCGGGTATCTGCCGGAGCTGCCGCCGCTGTACATGGACATGACGCCCAGGGAGTATCTGCGCTTTGTGCTTCAGGCCAAGGGCGTGCCCCACAAGGAGTGGCAGGAGCAGCTGGAGCGGGTGATGGACAAGACCCGCATCACCGACGTGCAGAACCGGCTGATCCGCAACCTGTCCAAGGGCTACCGCCAGCGGGTGGGCATTGCCCAGGCGCTGATTGGGGATCCGGAGGTCATCATCCTGGACGAGCCCACGGTGGGTCTGGATCCCGCGCAGATCATCGAGATCCGCGAGCTGATCCGCGAATTGGGCAAGGAGCACACGCTGGTCTTGTCCAGCCATATCCTCAGCGAGGTGCAGGCGGTGTGCGACGCCATCATGATTATCTCCCGGGGCCGTCTGGTGGCCAGCGACACGCCGGAGAACCTGACCGCGCTGCTGGCGGGGGCTTCCACGCTGGAGCTGGACATCAAGGCCACGGAGGACGAGGCCCGGGCCATCCTGGGCAAGGTGGAGAACGTGGCGGATATGGCCTTCTCCGAGGGTGAGGGCGATACCGTGCACGCAGCTGTTACCCCCCGTGGCGGGACGGACATCCGGGAGGATGTGTTCAATGCCTTTGCGCAGGCGGGCCGTCCGCTGCTGGGAATGAGCCGCAGCAAGGCCTCCCTGGAGGATGTGTTCATGGAGCTGACCCAGGCGGAAGCCGCACCCCAGACGGAGGCTGCGGAGGAACCGGACGAGAAGGAGGGTGACGCGGAATGATCGCGGTGTTCAAGCGCGAGGCGGGCGCCTACTTCAAGGGTGTGCTGGGCTATCTGCTGGCAGCCTTCCTGCTGGTGTTCGCGGGCATCTACTGCATGGCCTACAACCTGAGCGGGTATTACAGCAACTTCGAGTATGTGCTGGATTCCATTGCCTTCATTTACCTGATTGCCGTGCCGATCATCTCCATGCGCTCCATGGCGGAGGAGCGGCGGCAGAAGACCGACCAGCTGCTTTACGCCCTGCCCATCCGCATGGCGGACGTGGTGGTGGGTAAGTACCTGGCCATGCTGCTGGTGCTGGCGGTGCCCACGGTGATCATGGGCTTCTACCCGCTGGTGCTCAGCCAGTTCGGCACGGTGGCGCTGTCCACGGCCTATGGCGCGCTGCTGGCCTTCTTCCTGCTGGGCGCGGCGCTGCTGGCGATTGGCCTGTTCATCTCCTCCCTGACCGACAGCCAGGTGGCCGCGGCGGTCATTACCCTGGTGACGATGCTGCTTCTGTACTTCATGTCCGGGCTGGCCAGCTTTGTCTCCACCGAAGCATCCGCCTCCCTGATGGCGCTGTCGGTGCTGGTGGTCATCATCGCCGTGCTGGTCTACGTCCTGACGAAGAATCCCATTGTGGCGGCGCTGGTGGGCATTGTGGGCATCGGCGGGCTGCAGCTGTGGTATCAGGCTGACAGCGCGGCCTTCTCGGGGCTGTTTGCCAGCATCATGGGCGCCATCAGCGTCTTTGACCGCTTCAGCCCCTTTGTGGAGGGCGTGTTTGACCTGACGACCGTGGTGTACGATCTGTCGATCATCGGCGTGTTCCTGTTCCTGACGGTGCAGGCCATGGAGAAGCGGAGGTGGAACGAATGAGCAAGCAGCAGAAGAAGGAGAAGCAATCCTTCAAGGCATCGCTGAAGCGGATGTTCGGCGGACGCTTCCGGGCAGGCAGCTATTCGGCCGTGGCGGCGGCGGTGGTGATCGCCATCGCGATTCTGGTGAACATGATTGTCTCCAGCCTGCCCTCGACCATGACCGAGCTGGACATGACCAGCCAGTCCCTCTACAGCCTCTCCGACCAGAGCAAGCGCATTGCCGCCTCCCTGGACAAGGATGTGAAGCTGTACCTGATCTGCAACTCCGGCAACGAGGATTCCACCATCCAGCGGCTGCTGCAGCGCTACGAGGCCCTGAGCAGCCACATCCGCTACGAGAGCGTGGATCCCTCGCTGCGCCCCACCTTCCTGAACGCCTACGACCTGGACATCACCAAGCTGTATGAGAACAGCGTGCTGGTGGACTGCGAGGGCCGCTACCGTCTGGTGGGGTATGACGAGATCTTCGTCACCGAGTATTCCATGGACTACTATTCCTACTCCTACACCTCCACCACCACCTTCGACGGCGAGAACGCGCTGACCAACG
Source organism: Aristaeellaceae bacterium (assembly GCA_051883775.1). Taxonomy (GTDB): domain Bacteria; phylum Bacillota; class Clostridia; order Christensenellales; family Aristaeellaceae; genus UBA11524. The sequence continues at coordinate 6,959 of JBJEUJ010000242.1, forward strand.
CCATCCATTACGTGTCCAGCGACAACCTGCCCAAGGTGTACATCCTCACCGGCCATGGCGAGGCGGAGCTGAGCGAGAGCATCACCGGCATGCTGGCCCAGGACAACCTGGATTCCGAGAGCCTGTCGCTCTTGTCCCTGGACGCGGTGCCCGAGGACGCGGCGGCGGTGGTCGTCAACGCGCCCGCCTCCGACCTGAGCGAGGATGAGGCGGATCAGCTCATCGCCTACCTGCAGGGCGGCGGCAACGTGGTGCTGCTTACCGGCTACATGGGCGAGAAGGACATGACCCAGCTCAAGCGGGTGACGGCCTCCATGGGCCTGACCACGGAAACCGGCGTCATCATCGAGGGCGATAGGCAGATGCGCCTGAACCGGTATCCCCATTACCTGCTGCCTGAGGTGACCAGCCACGACGTCACCGACGCGCTGATCAGCGCGGGCTACTACATCCTGATCCCCCTGGCCCAGCCCATTGTGGAGACGGAGGATTCCACCGCCGACATCACCTGGCTGCTGACCACCTCCGACAGCGCCTACGCCAAGCAGGCCGCGCTGGAGATGACCGTCACCGACAAGGAGGAGGGCGACACCGACGGCCCCTTCAACATCGCCGCGGTGTCCGAGCAGGGCGGCAAGCTGTTCTGGGTCTCCAGCAGCTACATGCTGGAAAGCTATATTGACAGCATGGTCTCCGGCGGCAACAGCAACCTGTTCCTGAATGTGCTGAACTGGATGGGCGGGCAGGAGGAGAGCATCTCCATCCGCGCCAAGTCCCTCGACACCACGGGTCTGACCGTCACCCAGGCTGAATCCACCCTGTGGAGCGTCATCATGATCGGTCTGATTCCCCTGGCGCTGGTGGCTGTCGGTATTGTCATCTGGATAAGGAGGAAGCGGCGTTGAAGCGTTCCATCAAATTGCTGCTGCTGGCGCTGGTGCTGGCCCTGTGCGTGGGCGGGTACTTCGGTGTACAGCAGTTCAACGAAACCCAGCAGGTCAGCGAGGAAGCCGGGACCTTCGAGCTGACGGCGAAGCTGGCCGAGGATGTCACCGGCCTCAGCTGGACGGCGGGAGACACCGCCTTTGACCTGACGTATGACGGCAGCGCCTGGCAGCGGGCGGACGACGCGGCCTTCCCTGTGGATCAGGACAAGGCCCGGGACATGGCTGACGCGCTCGTGGCCCTGACCGCCACCCGCAAAATTGAGAATGTGACCAGCCCCGCCGACTACGGCCTGACGGAGCTTGCCTTCTCCGTTACCGTCCGCTGGAAGGACGGCACGGAAACCACCTACGCCATGGGCGACGAAACGCCCTTTGCCGATGGGTACTATTTGCAGCTGTCCGGCCAGGACACGGTGGTCTACACCATCAGCAAGAAGCTGTCCAGCCTGTTTGAGACGGACATGAACGCCCTGGCTGTGCTGGAGACCATCCCGGCGGTGGAGAACGCGACCCGCCTGACTGTGGGCGACACCCTCGACCTGCAGCAGGCCTCCGCCAGCAGAACCATCAACCCCGACCAGCTGTGGTACGCCGCAGAGGGCTATCCCGTGGACGGTGCGGAGGATCTGGTGGAAGATGCCCAGGCTATCTCCTGGGACGAGCTGGTCACCGCCTCCGCCAGCCAGGATGAGCTGACGGCCTGGAAGCTGGACGAAGCGTCCGCCACCGCCGTCACCCTCTACGACGGGGATGAGGCCGGTATGACCGTCCTCCTGGGCGATACCAACGATGACGGCAACTACTACGCCCGTCTGCCCGGCTCCACCATGGTGTACACCGTGTCCACCACGGATGTGAGCAGCCTGCTCACCGCCACGGCGGAGGATATGCGCAGCGCGACCATCCTGTCTCTGCCCTACGAGCAGGTGAAGTCCGCCACGCTGACCGCCGGAAGCGCCGTGTATGTGCTGGAGCATCCGGCGGAGGAAGCCAGTGAGGACGCCGCCGATACTGCGGAGGCTGCCGAGGCGCCCCAGGAGGACCCCGGCGAGGACGTGTGGGCGCTGGTGCTGGGCCTGAGTGCGAAGGGCACGCCTGAGGCGGAGGCTGGCGATCCGGTGCTGAGCATCAGGGTTGTCAGCGACGAGGGCATGGAGGCAACGCTGACCATCGCCGAGTACGACGCTGATTCCTATCAGCTGACCATGGACGGGCGCAGGGTGCTTGTCTCCGCCGATGCGGTGGATAAGCTGGTGCGCCAGGTCAGGCAGCTGGCGAAGTAAACATGAAACAGCCCCCTGCAGCGGAGTGCTCCGTTGCAGGGGGCCTTGTGATTACAGAAGGAATTTCTTCCATTATATATAGCAGGGATACGGCTGCGCCTTACAGCAGCTCGGCCAGCCTGTCCGCCACAAACACGCCGCTGGCGGAGGCATGGGACAGGGAGTGGGTCACGCCGCTGCCGTCGCCGATGACGTACAGCCCCTTGTGAATGGTCTCCAGGTTGTGGTCCAGCTCCACCTCCATGTTGTAGAACTTGACCTCCACGCCGTAGAGCAGGGTGTCGTCGTTGGCGG
>JBJEUJ010000243.1:0-9481 GCA_051883775.1 Aristaeellaceae bacterium
GACGAGATGGTGGAGCAGGCCTTCGACGACCAGTGCACCGGCGCGAACCCCCGCTATCCGCTGATGAGCGAGATCAAGGAGATGTACCTGCGGGCCTACTACGGCAGGTAAGGCGCGGCAGGAGACAGATCGTTCCACCGCGAATTTATCCTCCAAAGGAGCGAACGACCATTTTCCGATGACAGCAAGGAGGTCATACGCATGAATCTGGACAACGTGATTGCCGTCCGTCCGAACAAGACCATCTACCGCGACGGCGACAAGGTCATCAAGGTTTTTGACGAGAGCTACGATACCACCGACATCCTCAACGAGGCCCTGAACACCGCCCGGGTGGAAAAGACCGGCCTGAACATTCCCAAGCTGGAGGCTGTGACCAAGGTGGAGGGCAAGTGGGCCATCGTCTCCGACTTCATCGAGGGCAAGACCCTGACCCAGCTGATGCGGGAGAATCCCGATCGTGAGGACGAGTACCTGAACCGGTTTGTGGACATCCAGCTGGATGTGCACAGCCGCACCTGCCCCATGCTCAACTCCCTCATGGAGAAGATGCAGCGCAAGATCAGCGCCACCGCCCCCTACCTGGACGCCACCACCCGGTATGAGCTGCACACCCGCCTGGCCGCCATGCACGAGCATCGCAAGGTCTGCCACGGCGACTTCCATCCCTCCAACGTGGTCATCACCCCCGACGATCAGGCCTACATCCTGGACTGGGCCCATGCCACCCAGGGCAACGCCTCCGCCGACGTGGCCCGCACCTACCTGCTGTTCTCCCTGGAGGGGCGGCAGGAGCTGGCGGAGAAGTACCTGAGCCTCTTCTGCAAGAAGAGCGACACCGCCAAGCAGTATGTGCAGAAGTGGATCCCCATCGTGGCGGCCAGCCAGTCCCTCAAGGGCAAGCCCGAGGAGCGGGAGCTGCTGCTGAAGTGGGCCGACGTGGTGGAATACGAATAAGCCGCCCGGGCGTCTGACAACCCCATACCCTCAGCATCCGCGATTTCCCTGTGCGGGGAAGCGCGGATGCTTTCTTTGACCCTTTTGCAGGGACATGAAAAACCGCCGGAGCTGTGATGTGGCTCCGGCGGTTCGGTTGGTGGGGGAGAGGGGAAGGGATGTTCCTTTGCGGGGGTTCGGAATCTGCCGTTTTAGGCGCGGGCGCCCTTAGGCGCCTGCTTGGAAACTTGCGTTTCTGCTTTCCTTTATTTCTTGTTTTTCTGTTGCGCCGGGCTGCTGACCGGACCTGCGCAGGGGCTAACGCCGCCCCTGCTACCAAAGCAAGGGGCAGCGCCCCTTGACCCTTTTTCGCTTCGCGTTCCCTTGGAGGGTTACTGCTTCACATCGTCCACGATGGCCAGGGTCACGTCCACGTCAACGTACTCGCCGTCGGGAATTTCCTCGTTCACGTCCAGGGTGTCCAGGCCGGGCACGCGGTAGACCTTCAGGTGCAGCACGTCGCCCTCGTTGCTGGCAGCGATGATCTCCTGCAGCTGGCTGGAGGAGGTGATCACTGTATCGTTCACATCCACGATGATGTCGCCCGCCTGCAGGCCGGCCTTGTCGGCAGGGCCGTTCTTCTCCACTTCCTTGATGTACACGCCGTTGGGCAGGTCGCCGTTGCGCAGGGCGGAGCTGCTGGTGTTCATGTTGGCGATGGTCACGCCCAGGCGGGGCTTGCCCACCAGGGAGTTGGTGACGGTTTCGGTGCTGGCGGTGGATTCAGGCAGCTGGGCGGCGGTGACCTTGCCGGAGAGCACGTCCTCAATCAGGGGCTTGGCGGCGTTGATCGGGATGCACATGCCGATGCCCTCCACCGTGGTGCCGGAATAGGCGGAGCCGGTGTACTTCAGGGTGGGGATGCCCATCAGCTCGCCCGTGACGGAGAACATGCCGCCGCCGCTGTTGCCGCTGTTGATGGCTGCGTCGGTCTGGATCATGGTGTTGGTGATGGTCTCGCGGCGGCCGTACTTGTCATAGGTCTGGGAGGACACGGCGCGGTCAAGGGCGGACACGATGCCCGTGGTGACGGTGCCGGAGAACTGCTGGCCCAGGGGATTGCCGATGCAGATGGCCCAGTCGCCCACCTGCAGTGTGTCGCTGTCGCCCAGGGTGACGGGCTCCAGCTTCAGCTCAGGGGCCTGCACGATGGCCACGTCCAGGTTCTCGTCGTAGGTGACCAGCACCGCGTCATACTCGGTGGCCTCGGTCTTGCCTTCCTCCATGACGGTAACCTTCAGGCTGCTGGCGTCCTCCACCACGTGGTAGTTGGTCAGCACGATGCCCTCGCCCACCACCACGCCGGAGCCGGTGGCCGCCAGAACCTCCTGGGTCTGGGGCTCGGTGTTGTTATTGCCGTTGCCCCGGCCGTAGCTGTTGAAGGGATAGCCGAAGTAGTCGCCCCAGGTATTGCTGTTGCTGTAACGCACCAGCTGGTAGTTGCTGATGCCCACCACGCTGTCGCGCACCTCAGCGATGGCCTGGGTGAAGGGGCTGGTCACCACCACAGTTTGCGTATTGTCCTCCGCGCTGGCGACGGGGTTCATGCACAGGGTCACGGCCGAGCCGATCATCACGCACACAACGGCCACGGCGATATAGCCAAGCAGGTTCTTCTTCCAACAGGATTTCATGGTGTCGTCCTCCTTACAATGCTCAGAATTGGGTTTCTATCAACAGGATAGCATATTCGGGCCGCGAATGGCGATGCGCGGCTTCATCCATTGCGTCTCCATGCTTTCATCCTCCTCCTGTGGTGATGAGCATAGTATAATCGGGAAGTTTGTCACTGACGTGAACGGATTATGAACAATTGGAAGAAAACCATGAACGTTACGCCTCCGGCAGCAGCGCCAGGTACACCACGGCGCACAGCGTGCCGCTCAGGCCCGCGAACGCCGCCGCCAGGATGCCCTGAAGCAGCAGCAGACCCATGGCCGGAACCAGCGCCATGGCCGCTGCGGACAGCGCCAGCGCGGCCCTGCGCCTGCACAGGGCGGAAGGGGCGATCATGGCGCACAGGCCGGTCATGCCAAAAACGCGGACGGCCGCCCCTCCGCCGGGGACGACCATCCCCAGGAAGGCCGACGCCAGCCCCGCGATCAGGCAGGGCAGGACAAATGCCAGCAGCCGCCTCCACCGGGGCCGGGCGGGCTGAAGCAGCCTGCCGCCGCCGAAGCAGCACAGCGCCATCAGAGGCAGGGCGATCAGCAGCGCCTGCCAGCAGGGACACAGCAGCAGCGAGCATGCCAGCAGCATCCATACAGTCTGCCAGGCGGCGCGGAGCTGATCGTCCACCTGCCGGGCGCGGCGGGAGACGGCGCGCACCGCCGTGTACAGACCCTCCGCGTCGGGCGCGGGAGGTATCAGGCAGGGGGCATTCCCGGGATGGGCGGATACGGACAGATCCCCCTCCCGCAGCACAGGGGGCGCATCCCCGTGGCGAATGAGGATCTCCATGCCCTCCCGGCGCAGGCACTCCAGGGCGGAGAGCATGGCAGGACAGGGCGCGTCCTCCACCAGCAGGCTGCCCAGGTAGGTGGCCTCGCCGGGGGTATCGCCGTTCATGGGGGCGGTGGCCAGGGCGTAGTGGGCGCCGCCGGGGCAGGGGAGATGCCGCAGGTCATCCCCGGTCAGGGGGCGTTCGCCGCCGTCCCAGATGCGGCCGCACAGGGGCGCAAGCACCGCCGCATCCCCCAGGAAGTAGGCCCGCCGTCCTCTGCCGTCCCGGACAACCCTGCCCGGAACGCCGCCCAGCGTGGTATCCGCCAGCACCGGGCAGCCCCGGAGAAATTTTTCCGGCGTGAAGCCCAGGGTGGATGCCAGCGCCAGCAGCGCAGGCTGATCGGGCACGGCGCCTGCCATGACGGTCATGGCGGCGGCCATCAGCAGCGTTCCGGAGCCAGCCCGCAGACTCAGCTGCGGCGAGGGCGACAGCGGCGCATACACCTCCGTAACCACCCGCCCGTATACCATCAGGCTTTCGTCCACCACCGCGCGGCAGGGGCGGACGGTCATGGCGCCCTCAAAGCGCCAGCCCTCCGGCAGCGTCAGGGGCAGCCTTCGCCACAGATGGGCCCGAAGCCGGGACGCAATCGTCATGGGCGGCCTCCTCCCTTCAGTGAATCAGCCCGGGGCTGCGCAGAAACTCGCCGCCCCAGTACAGCGTACCGGCCAGGGCCTCCACCGTCTGCCCGTCGAAGAAGAAGCGCGCCCGTTCCACGCCTGCGGCCTCGCACAGGGTGTTGACCATGCTGTAACAGATCAGCGTCTCGTTCCCGCCGTCCCGGATGGCCTGGGCGAAGGCGGAGGACAGATTGATCAGCAGGGTGCCGTTCTCCATGCCCAGGCCCAGCACGTCCTCCTCGGTGAGCCCCGGGGGCAGGGGCGCGCTCAGGCCGGAGGAAGCCTCGGCCTCGGTGGGGCCGGCCATCAGCTGTTCCAGGAGCGTGAGCAGGCTGTCCGCCTGGCTGTGGTGCAGGGGACGCTCCACGGCCGTCAGCTGCGAGCCGCCGGGCATGTAGAGGGTTACATTGCGCATGAGGCATGCGTCGAAGTGGGAACGGAGCATCACGCCCTCGGGCAGGAGGGTGGAGCCGTGGATGCGGCTGTAGAGGCTTGTCAGCTGGGTATCGCCCACATAGACCCGCACCGCTGACACCAGCGGAATGAAGGTGACCAGCGTCCGGTGCACCGCCGCCAGGAAGCAGGTCATATCGATGCCCTCCTGGCGGAGCCTGTCCTCCAGGCCGGGATTGAAGCGCAGCGTCAGCAGCCTGCCGCCGTCCTCCAGATCCGTCACAATGGGATCCACCGTCAGCAGGCTGCCCAGGCTGGGCATGGCCGCCGTGCCCTGGGCGTACTGCGCCCCGGCGGACAGGGCGTTGGTCAGCTCCAGCGCCAGCTGCTGGGGATCCTGCCCGGGGAAGGACAGGGCCCGGGTTTCCGGCACGATGCCGCTGCCGTCCGCCAGGGGGAAGTACAGCGTGGCGGTGGCGTTCACCGGCACGGTGGCGGGGGACTGGCCCAGGGGAGCGCGGCGGGCGTCCATCTGCTCCCATAGCACGGGCAGCTCCTCACCGGGGCGGGGGCTGATGGTGCCCAAGGGCAGGCAGCCGGTAATATCCATGGCGATGGCCTGGCCGAGAATCAGCACATTGACGTACTGGATGTCCGGCAGCTCGCACAGGGTGGAGGCAATGGCCAGACACACGGTGTACAGGTCGCTGCGATCCAGCTGCAGGGCGGAGGCGGACAGATTCACCGTGCAGACGCCCCCGGAAACCTCCACCGGCGCGCTGCCGTAGAGGGACAGGTTCACCCCGCCGCCCAGGGAGGCGGTCTCCTCCGCGGCGGGGTAGCGCAGGAGCGCCTCCAGAATGGCCCGGGCGCTGTGCACGTCGTGACGCAGCTCCAGCTCCTCGTAGCGGACGATCAGCTTCTGCCCGTCGCGGCTGGGCAGGTACAGCGCCACCCGATCGGTGTAGCGCAGGGTTTCATCCCCGTAGGGCGCGTCGTAGGGGCTGACGGCGGGGGGCAGGGTGGGCGCGACGGTCTGGTTGACCGGAGGCGCGGCGCAGGAGGTGAGCAGCGCCAGGCACAATAGCAGGGGCAGCAGCGCCTTTCTCATGGGGACACCTCCATCCATGCGGTCAGCTGGGTCATGGTGACGCGCCACAGCCCCTCCTCCCGGCGAAGGCGGATGGTCCGGGAGGGCCTGTCCTCATCGCTGCCGCCGGGCATGCGCAGCCGGGCGGATAGGGAGAAGGTGGTCACGCTGCCGTCGGAGGACACGCTGCCTCCGGTGAAGGAGGCCTGCGTCATGGCGGGTAGCGCGTCCATGGCGGCGATGAAGTCCCGGTACACGGGCCGGTCCAGGCCGGTGCCGCCGTCCTGCCGCGCAATGTACAGGTACAGCCGCTGCCAGTCCTTCTGCTGCCACAATGCAAGAATCACCGACAGCGTGTTCTCCGCGGTGAGAATCAGGCTGTCGTCCCTCACGATGGGATCCGCCAGGCCGGTTTCTCCCAGCATGAAGTAGCGCTTCTCCAGCCGCAGGCTGCCGATGGCGGCCGTGTCCTGCTGCACCAGAATCTGCACCCGGTCCACGTCGCAGTTCTCGGTGATGGTGGCGGCGACGCCCTGCATGCACAACAGGCGGCGCAGGGGCACCTCCGCCTGCCAGGCCGGGTCGGAGGCCCAGGTATCGGGCTCGTCGGCGTAGGCGCCCATCAGCTCCTGGCTGAAGGTGATAAACAGCGTCCGCCCCTGCCGGGCGGTGGAAATGACCCGGGTGCCCGGGGGAAACAGGGCGGTCAGGTCATGGCCGGTGGGGCCGGAGAGCAGGGCGTTGATGAGCACCTGCTCGTAGGGGCGGCTGGGGGTCTGGTTGACCACGCGGCTCTCCGGGGCCAGGTAGGGCTCGTCCAGGTAGCGGAAGTACAGCGTGGCGGTGCCCTGGCGGGTCATTTCGGCGGGGGCCTCCGCCGCGGGCACGGTGGAGGCGGGCGCGGGAGAGACAACCTTGTTCCCGCCCAGGCTGCACGCCCCTGTCAGCAGCAGTGTGGCCAGCAGCAGGGTGGTCAGCGCGGCCTTCATGGCTCGGGTGTGTTTCATGCCTTCCCCTCCTTGCGCGTCAGCGGAATGCGGACGGTGAAGCGGCTGCCCTTGCCGGGCTGGCTTTCCACGGCGATCACACCGCCGTGGAGCGTCACCATCTGCCGCACGATGGACAGCCCCAGGCCCGTGCCGCCGGTCTCCCGGGAACGGGCCTTGTCCACCCGGTAGAAGCGGTCGAAAATGTGGGCCTGATCCTCCTTGGGAATGCCCACGCCGTTGTCCTCCACGGTGAGGACGGCCTCCCCGCCGGCGGCCTTCAGCGATACGGCAATGCGCCCGCCGTCGGGGGTGTACTTGAGGGCGTTCTCGGTCAGGTTGTAGACGATCTGGCTGAGCTTGGAGCGGTCAGCCGGCAGGACGCACCCGGGCTCGATGCGGCTGAGCAGCTGCTGCCCGCGCTGCTCGGCGGTGGGCTGCAGCAGGCGCAGGGTCTCCTCCGCCAGCGCGGAGAAGTCCACGCTCTCCACATGCATGGACAGGGTGTGGCTGTCGCTCTGGGTCAGGGTTAGCAGATCTGTGATGATGCTGGTCAGCCGGTCGATCTCATGGTTCATGTCCTGCATGAACTCGCCCCGGAGCTCGGAGGGCATCTCCGGCTGGTAGATCAGCGTCTCCAGCAGAATCTTCATGGTGGCCAGAGGCGTTTTCAATTCGTGGGAGGCGTTGGAGACGAACTGGCTGCGGGACTGGTCGATGCTCTCTAACTGCTGGGCCATGGCGTTGTAGCTCTCCGCCAGCTCCCGCAATTCACCCGAGCCCCGCTCCTTCACGCGCACGGACAGGTCGCCCTTGGCCATCTTGCGGATGGAGGCGGTCAGGGCGGAGATGGGCCGGGTGATCACCTGGGAAAAGATCAGCGCCACGGTCAGGGCGGCCACCGCCACCGCCAGGAACACCGTGATCAGCTGCCGCTGCACCTGGCTGAGGCTCTCCATCATCTCCTGCACGGGGCTGACGAATACCAGCACGCCCAGGGTTTCTCCGTCCTCCGTCAGCGCCGCGCTGACAATGGCCACATACTGTCCGCTGTCTCCCTCCAGGGCGGCGTCGCCGGTATCGTGAATGCCCCAGGAGGCGGTCTGCCCGCCGGTGAGTACAGCCAGCACCTCCGGCAGCTGCAGGCGCACGCCGCACAGCTGCGCGTAGCTGTCCACCTGCACCTTGCCGTCCCTGTCCACCACCAGCAGCCGCCCGCCCATCTCGCCCGAGGCGGAAATGAGGGATTCGGTCAGGGCGGAGGTGCGGGCGGACGCAAAAAGAGGCGCAGCCGTCGCGGCCAGCTTCTCAACGGAAAGGCTGTCCTCACGGATGCGCTGCTCATACAGGTAGTCGCTGACAACATTGGTCAGGGAGGAGGCCATGACGGCAAAGGATAAGCCCACAATCACGAGAAAGGCCAGCAGGATCTTCCACCGGATGCTGGCAAAGGGCAGACGCTTAGTCCTTGTCCGTGAAATAGTAACCAACTCCCCACTTGGTGAAGATGAACTCCGGCTGGGAGGTGTTGCGCTCGATCTTCTCCCTCAGGCGGCGGATGTGCACATCCACGGTGCGGGCGTCGCCGGTATAGTCGTACTTCCAGACGGTTTCCAGCATCTGCTCCCGGCTGAAAACCTTGCCCCGGTTGGTCATGAACAGCTGCAGGAGATCGAACTCCTTGGCCGTCAGCTTCACCTCGCGCCCGGCCAGGGTGACCGTGCGCTTGACCAGGTTGACCTCCATGTCCCGCACGCGGATGATCTTCTTCTCCTCCGCGGGCTGGGCGCCGCCCGCCCGGCGCAGGATGGTCTTGATGCGGGCCTTGACCTCCAGGATGTTGAAGGGCTTGGTCATGTAGTCGTCCGCGCCGTATTCCAGGCCAAGAATTTTGTCCATGTCCTCGCCCTTGGCCGTGAGCATGATAATGGGCACGTTGGAATGCTCGCGGATGCGCTGGCACACGCTGATGCCGTCCAGCTTGGGCAGCATCACGTCCAGGAGAATCATATCATAGGGCTGCGCGAAAAACTTGGCCAGCGCCTCCTCGCCGTCCATGGCGCTGTCCGTTTCGTAGCCTTCCTGTTCCAGCGTATATTTCAGGCCCTTGAGGATCAAGGGCTCGTCATCGACCAGCAGAATGCGCTTCCCCATGGTACCACCTTCCCGTTCCTGCGTGAGTATATATAAAGATACTATGTAGATTGTACGATGAAATGTTAGAAAAATCAAGCGGAAATGCAATCAAATTGTCACAAAATTAGGATGGGATATGTCACAGACGGGAAAATTCCCTCAGGCAGCCCCCTGAGATGCACAGCTGTCGCCCTGCCCGGCGGGCCACCTGACCGTCGTGGGTGATCAGCACCACCGTGCGGCCCTGGCGGTTGAGCGCCTCCAGCAGGGCCAGCACCTCCCCGGTGGCCGTGGCGTCCAGGTTGCCGGTGGGCTCGTCCGCCAGAAGCACCGCAGGGTCCCGGACCAGGGCGCGGGCAATGGCCACCCGCTGCTGCTGTCCGCCGGAGAGCTGGCTGGGCCGGTGGTGCAGGCGCTCGCCCAGCCCCACCTGACGGAGCAGGAGGGTGGCCCGCTCCAGCCGCCGGGCGGCGGGCGTTCCGCACAGAAGCAGCGGCAGGGCCACGTTCTCCACCGCCGTGAGCCGGGGCAGCAGCTGGAACCCCTGGAACACGAAGCCGATCTCCTCCCCCCGCACCCGGGCCAGCTCCGCCGGGGAGAGGGTGGACACATCCCGCCCGTGGAGGCGGTAGGAGCCGGAGGTGGGGGTATCCAGGCAGCCCAGGATGTTCATCAGCGTGCTTTTGCCCGAGCCGCTGGGGCCCACGATGGCGGCGTATTCCCCCTGGCGGATGTGCAGCGTCACGCCGTGCAG
>JBJEUJ010000244.1:0-1894 GCA_051883775.1 Aristaeellaceae bacterium
AAGCACCTCCTCCTCCAGGAGGATGGGCGCGGGGGTGGGGGTGGCGGTAGCGGCCAGGGCCCCGGGACACAGCAGGCAGATGAGCAGCGTCAAGGCCAGCAGGCGGCGGAAATCAATCATGGCGGGCGTCTCCTTTCATACCCAAAGCGGAATCTGCCCCTACTATACCACGGATGAGGGCAAAAGGAAAGCCACTGCCGACATCCGTCATTGAAATTTACAGCGGCGCATGCTATAATGCCATTGAGTTGGATACGCATGAGGACCAAAGGAGCGTCGGAAAAGTGAAAGGCATCATTCTGGCCGGGGGCGCCGGCACGCGGCTGTACCCGCTGACCATGGTGACGAGCAAGCAGCTGCTCCCCGTGTACGACAAGCCCATGATCTACTACCCGCTGTCCACGCTGATGCTCTCGGGCATCCGGGAGATTCTGATCATCTCCACCCCCGAGGACACGCCCCGCTTCGAGCATCTGCTGGGGGACGGCAGCCAGTTCGGCCTGCAGCTGAGCTACAAGGTGCAGCCCTCCCCGGACGGGCTGGCCCAGGCGTTCCTGCTGGGGGAGGAATTCATCGGGAACGAGGCCTGCGCCATGGTGCTGGGGGACAACATCTTCTACGGCAACGGCTTCGGGAAAATTCTCCGCACAGCCCTGGCCAACGCTGAGCAGAACGACCGCGCCACGGTGTTCGGCTATTATGTGAACGACCCGGAGCGCTTCGGCGTGGTGGAGTTCGACGATGACGGCCGGGTGATTTCCGTGGAGGAGAAGCCGAAGCAGCCCAAGAGCAATTACGCCATCACGGGGCTGTATTTCTACCCCAGGGGCGTCAGCGCCATGGCCCATGAGGTGAAGCCCTCCGCCCGGGGCGAGCTGGAAATCACCACGCTGAACGACATGTACCTCAAGCAGGGCACGCTGGACGTGCAGCTGCTGGGCCGGGGCTTTGCCTGGCTGGATACGGGCACCATGGACAGCCTGGTGGACGCGGCGGACTTTGTGCGGATGGTGGAGCAGCGGCAGGGCATCAGGATTTCCGCGCCGGAGGAAATCGCCTACAAAAACGGCTGGATTGATAAAGAGAAGCTGCTGGAATCGGCAGAGCGCTACGGCAAGAGCCCCTACGGCGCGCATTTGCGGGCCGTGGCGGAAGGAAGGGTGCGGTACTGATGAAGCGGATCGACACAAAGCTGCCGGGTGTGTGCATCCTTGAGCCGGATGTGCACGGGGACGCGCGGGGATACTTCATGGAGACGTACTCCACGCGGAACTTCGCGCAGATCGGCATTGACACGGTGTTTGTGCAGGACAACCAGTCCTTTTCCTCCCAGAAGGGAATTCTGCGGGGGATACATTTCCAGAACAACCCCATGGCCCAGGCGAAGCTGGTACGGGTGACGAAGGGCGCGGTGCTGGACGTGGCGGTGGACCTGCGCAAGGGCAGCCCGACGTACCGGCAGTGGGTGAAGGTGGAGCTGTCGGCGGAGAACAAGCGGATGCTGTACATTCCGCGGGGCTTCGGCCACGGCTTTGTGACGCTGACGGACGACGTGGAATTCTGCTACAAGGTGGACAACCTGTACTCGAAGGAATGCGACCGTGGCATCCGCTACAACGATCCGACCATCGGTGTGGATTGGGGCGAGGTAAACGAGTCCCTGCTGAGCGCGAAGGACACGTTGAGCCCGCTGCTGGACGACAGCGACTGCAATTTCGTGTTTGAAGGGTAAGGGGACGCTGGGGCTTCTCGGTGGGCAGTGCCCACACCCGGCACGCGATTGAGTTGGTTCCCTCCGGCCATAGTACATGCGCGTGGGAGGGGGGGACGCTGGGGCTTCTCGCCCCAGACCCTCGCCAGAGGGCCGCATGGCCCTCTGGACTCCCATTCGGGG
>JBJEUJ010000245.1:0-9473 GCA_051883775.1 Aristaeellaceae bacterium
GGACATTCCCCTGCAGGTGGATTTCCTGATGAACGGCATCGAGCAGGGCTTCCTGCTCAACCAGACCTTCACCTACTCCACCCTGGAGGATGTTGTCGCCTGCCTGCAGCAGCTTGACGCGCCCGTTGCGCTCACCCTTCTGGGCTGGCAGCGCGGGGGCGTCGACGGCAGCAGGCTGTCGGACGTGTCGCTGCCCGGTAAGCTGGGCGGTACAAAAACCGATACCGCCCTGGAGCAGCTCAGGGCCCTGTGCCGCAGCGTCTGCCTGGGCGCTGACCCCGTATGGGGTTATGAAACCCAGCTTGACCGCAACAGCGAGGCCATTCAGACTCTCTCGCAGACAGTCGCGGAGGTGGCCGTCGACGACGCGGGGGCCTGGCTTGGCAAGCAGCTGCTTGTCCGCCCCAGCCTGGCGGGCGAGCGCGTTCAGTCCCTGGCGCAGAGCGCTGCCTCGGCGGACGGGCTGCTGCTTCAGAGCTTCGGACATGACCTCTACGCCGACCAGAACCGTACCAGCCCCATCACCCGCATGCAGGCCATTGAGCTGGCGCAGGACGCGCTGCGCACCGCCTCGGACGCAGGCCTCCTGATGCTCGCCCAGCCCAACGATTACGCCTTTGCCTACATGGATGCCTTCACGGATACGCCGGTGTTCAACAGCCAGCTGCTGTATGAAACGGATACGGTTCCCTTCCTGCAGCTGGTGCTGCGCGGAAGCGTCCCCCTCTTTGCCCCCTATGCCAACGAGTGCTTCTACAGCGACCGGGACGTGCTGCGGATGATCGACTACGGCGTGTATCCCTCCTTCCTGTTCACCGGCACGAACAACGCCCTGATGCGTCACACCACCCAGGCGGATCTGACCTCCACCTGCTATACGGACTGGCTGGAGAGCGCCCGCGGGATCTACGCCCGGGTGAACGCCGTGCTGGGCCCCGTCAACGGCTGCGCGATGGTGCGCCGGGAAATGCTGCCCAGCGGCGTCAGCCTGTCCTACTATGAAAACGGCCTGGTTGTGGCCGTCAATCATCTTTCCAGCCCCGCCCGGGCGCTGGGGAAGGTGATCGCGGCCCAGAGCGCTTGTATCATCGAGGTGCTGCAATGATGAATACCTCCCGCAGAAAGCGCGGCATGTCGCTGCGCACCCGGAATGCCCTGACTGGCTATGCCTTCATGGCGCCATGGCTCATCGGCCTGGTTGTGATCACCGCCTATCCCATCTGCTACTCCCTGTTCCTCAGCACCCAGCAGGTGCGGGTGGGCATCAACGGCCTCGAGACCTCCTTTGTGGGCCTGTACTGGTACAAGCAGGCCATCTTCTCGGATGCGGATTTCCTCAAGGCGCTGACGGATACGCTCCGCTTCGTCTGCTTCCCGCTGCCGGTGATTGTGGTGGTGTCGCTCATCATCGCCGTGCTGCTGAACAACCACTATCCCCTGCGCGGCTTCTTCCGCACGATTTTTTTCTTCCCGGTCATCATCATCAGCGGCCCCGTGATTGACGAGTTCATCACCAACGGCATCTCCACCATCGGCAATCCCGCCAGCTATTCCTTTTACCAGATCATCGAGCGGCTGCCGGGGTTCCTCTCCACGCCCCTGTGCTACATCATTGACAATATCGTCATCATCCTCTGGTTCTCGGGCGTGCAGATCCTGATGTACCTCTCCGGCCTGCAGAAGATCGGCCGTCCGGTGTTCGAGGCGGCGCAGATCGACGGCGCCTCCCAGTGGGAGGTCTTCTGGAAGATCACCCTGCCCTTCATTCGGCCCTACATGCTGGTCAACGCCATTTACACCGTGGTGGAGATGAGCGGCTTCCCCTCCACGACCATCAGCCAGCTCATCAGCGCCAAGATGTACTCCGTGAACGTCATCTACAGCTACTCCGCCGCCATCTCATGGATGTACTTCCTGGTGCAGATTCTCCTGCTGCTGGTCTGCTTCCTGATTTTCCGCGAGCGAAAGGAGAAAATCGTATGAGCAAGCAAAGCGCATGGCGGGCAAAGCTCCGCATCCGTCTCCTGGGCGGGCGCAGCGAACGGCTGGGCTGGCTGCCCATGGCTGTGATCTACGTACTGCTGACGGGCCTGGGCTTTGTGTTCCTCTACCCGCTCCTGTACATGATCTCCGCCTCCCTGATGCCCATGGAGGATCTGATCAGCTCCAGCGTGAAGTGGATCCCCCGCTACTTCACCCTCTCCAACTATGATAAGGCGGTGAGCGTGCTTCACTTCGGCGAGGCGCTGTGGAATTCCGTGTGCATCTCCGGCATTTGCGCCGTGCTGCAAACCATCTCCTGCGCGCTGATGGCCTATGGGCTGGAGCGCTACCAGGTGCCGGGCAAGCCGGTCATCTTCGGCCTGGTGGCGCTGACGTTCATCGTGCCCAGCTATGTCACGCTGATTCCCAAGAGCCTGATGTTCTTCGGCTATGGCATGAAGAACACCATCTGGCCCTCCATCATCCCCGCCATGCTGGGGCAGGGCCTCAAGAGCTCGGTGTTTGTGCTGATCTTCTACCAGACCTTCCGCCTGAACCCGAAAACCATGTACGAGGCGGCGCAGATCGACGGCGCGGGTGCGCTGCGCACCTTTGCCAGCATTGCGCTGCCGCTGTGCTCCGCCACGCTGATCGTGTCCTTCCTGTTCTCCTTTGTGTGGTACTGGAACGAGACCTACCAGTCGGGCATTTTCTACGGCGAGGTCATCAAGACGCTGCCCATGCGGCTGAAGGGCTTTGTCAACGAGTTCTCCGCGCAGAATCC
The DNA here is from genome assembly GCA_051883775.1 of Aristaeellaceae bacterium. Taxonomy (GTDB): domain Bacteria; phylum Bacillota; class Clostridia; order Christensenellales; family Aristaeellaceae; genus UBA11524. Next base: position 2,768 of record JBJEUJ010000245.1, read on the forward strand.
GGTGAAGAACGGCAGCACCGACAACCGCCTCAACGAGGGCATCCGCATGGCGGGCACCTTCCTGACCATCGCGCCGCTGATCATCCTGTACGCCTTCATGCAGCGCAAGTTTATCGAGGGCATCGAACGAACCGGCCTGACGGGCGAGTAAGCCCGGGGCCATGGAGGAGAATAGACCCATGGAGAAAATCAAGGGCGTGAACCTGGGCTGCTGGCTGGTGCTGGAAAAGTGGATGCACCCGGCGCTCTTTGAGGGCTACACCGCGGAAAACTACGACGAGACCAGCTTCTCCCAGGGGCTCAGCGACGACGCCAAGCGCGCGCGCCTGAAGGTGCACCGCGATACCTTCATCACCCTGAACGATTTCCGCTGGATCCGCGACGCGGGGCTGAACAGCGTGCGCATCCCGGTGCCGCACTGGATCTTTGACGACTGCGAGCCCTATGTGGGCTGCATCGACTACCTGGACCGCGCCTTCGACTGGGCCGAGGAAACCGGCCTGACCATCCTCATCGACCTGCACACCGCCCCCGGCTGCCAGAACGGCTTTGACAACGGCGGCATCACCGGCGTGTGCGACTGGCACAAGGATCCGGCCAACCTGGACCGTACCGTGGCGGTGCTGGAGAAGCTCTGCCGCCGCTACCGCGACCGCCGCTGCATGCTGGGCATCGAGCTGCTCAACGAGCCCTCCTGGGACAATCCCTTTGCGGTGGTGCGGGATTTCACCATCCGTGCGTACAAGGCCTGCCGCGCCATCCTGCGCGATGAACAGCTGGTGGTGTTCCACGACGGCTTCCGCCTGGACGCCTGGAACGACCTGCTGACCGGGGATGGCTTCCCCAACGCCGTGCTGGACACGCATTGCTACCAGTGCTTTGACGATGGACTGAACGCCCTGCCCCCTGCCGGGCATGTGCGGATCGCGCTGGAGGACCGCAGGCCTGCCCTGGAGGCAGCTTCCAGGGCGCACCCGGTCATTGTGGGCGAATGGTCCCTGGGGCTGACCGAAAACGAGTACTGGGCAGCCATGGACGATACCGCCCGCATGCTGGCCCTGCGCGCCTACTGCGATGCGCAGCTGATGGCGCAGGAGGATTGCTTCGGCTGGTATTTCTGGAGCTACAAGCTCATCCGTCTGCCGGAGGATGACGCCAGCCGGCCCGGCCGGGACGGCTGGGACTACCGCAGCCTGACGGAGGCCGGCCTGATGCCGCGCTGGACAAAATAAGCGGGAGGAAGCGATACCATGCTGACCTTTGGGGAAATGGTGATTCCATCGGCAAGCTACCTGTGCGACAGCCGCCTGCCTTCGGTGTTTCCGCAGCGGAACGTGCAGACCGCCAAGAAGCGCGACCTGGACGAGGACGACGAGCTGTTCTGGGACCTGGGCAGCATTCCCAACATCATGCCCTACCCGCTGAAAAACCGCTACGACCGCGCCCTGAAGGACAAGACCTATCAGACCGCCGTGCTGGAAAACGACTGCCTGCGCGCCACCTTCCTGCCGGAAATGGGCGGCAAGCTGTGGTCGCTGTATGACAAGAAGGCCGGGCGCGAGCTGCTGTATGTGAACGACTGCATCCGCCCGTGCAACCTGGCGCTGCGCAACGCCTGGACCTCCGGTGGCGTGGAATGGAACATCGGCATGATCGGTCACACGCCCTTCACCTGCGAGAAGCTGTCCATGGCGGTGGTGGAGGCGGAGGACGGTACGCCCGTCCTGCGCTTCTACGCCTTCGAGCGGATCCGGGAGGTGGTCTATCAGATGGACTTCCTGCTTCCGGAGCATTGCCCGGCACTTTTGTGCCGCATGCGGATCAAGAACCTGCATCACCACACCATTCCCATGTACTGGTTCTCCAACATCGCCGCGCCGGACGTGCCCGGCTCCCGGGCCATTGTCCATGCAAGCTCCGCCTATGTCAGCGACATCCGCGGCATCGTCAAGACCGCCGTACCCATGAACAGCGCCGGAGCGGATGTCACCTATGCCGAGAGCTCCCCTGCCGCCACGGACTATTTCTTCCACATTCCCGACCGGGCGCGCAAGTATATCGCCTATGTGGCTCCCACCGGCAAGGGCCTGTACCAGACCTCCACCGCCCGCATGAAGGGGCGCAAGCTGTTCGTGTGGGGCACCCGCACCGGCGGACAGAACTGGCAGAAGTGGCTGACCCGGAACGCCGGGGACTATGTGGAAATCCAGGCCGGGGTCAACCGGACGCAGTACGAGTGCATCCCCATGCCCCCCGACGCCGCCTGGGAATGGGTGGAGGCCTACGGCCCCATGTCCATCCCCGCAGAAGCGGCCCACGGTGATTACACCGCCGCCCAGTCTGCCGTGGAAGCGGCGATCGAGGCGCAGATCAGCGAGGAATGGCTGGAGAATTTCCTGCGGGAAAGCAAGCGGAGCATTGCGCTCAGGCCCGGTCGCCTGATGCATCTGGGCGATGACGCCGCCTGGGCTGCGCTGGAGAAGCTCCGCCGCGCCAAAGCCGGCGAGGCGGACTTCGAGCCGCACCTGGACTTTGGCACAACCGGTCCGCAGCAGGAGCCCTGGGTACGCCTGCTGCGGGGCGAGAGCATGCCGCTGCCCGCCGCCGACGCCTGCACCTATCAGATCACCCCGCCCTGGCATGCGCTGCTTCAGCACGCGCAGGGCGACTATGCGGCCTATCAGCTGGCGATGATCGAATGGTACAACGGCCATATGGATCGCGCGGAGACGGGGCTTTTGTCGCTGGCGGACAAGTTCGCCCCGGCAGCGTATGCGCTGGGCGTGCTGTACTATCTGGCGGGCGACGCCAGGGCGGCTGAATGGCTCGGCAAGGCCGCTGAAGCCATGCACGGCTGGGTGGAGTTCGGGCGCGACTATCTGCAGGCGCTGTGCGATCTGGGCCTGTACGAGGAAGCGCTGCAGGCGCTGGACAGACTTGACGACGCTGTGCAGCAGGACGGGCATGTGCAGTACTGCCGGGCCGTGGCGCTGGCGCACCTGGGCTACCTGGACGAGGCGGAGGCCATGCTGCTGGGCGACAGGGCGCTGGTGATGGACGATCTGCGCGAGGGCGTTACGCCGCTGAGCGACCTGTGGCTGTACATTCACCGCTGCCGCACCGGCGAGGATGGCAGCGACATCCTGCCTCCGCAGCTGGACTACACCATGGCGTAAATTACCGCAGCCCTGCCGCCGTCATGGGCAAGCCTTCTCCCGGAAAAGCACAGGATCCGCCGACAAACGCCGCAGGCTGCGGCCGTCGGCGCCCGCCTTCACCATGGAACAGCATGATCCGTGGTGAAGGCTTTTTTTCCTTGACAGGCAGGCAGGCTGTATGGTTCAATTTGAATATCGCAGGCTTCCCAGCCGGAAGCCAGGGAGACATCCAAGCACTGCCATCACGAGGGAGCGATGCAAGCTTATGCTCAGCCATGTAACCGTCACACCGGAAGCCGTGACCTGCGCCTTCCCCCGGAAAAACGCCGCCATGCTCCTGCGGGTGGAAGCCCTGCAGGCGGGCGCGCTGCGGATCACCCGGACGCTGCGGGAGGATTTCCTGCCCGTGGAAAGCGACGTGGTCATCCACCGGGAGCACGGCCAGCTGACCGTCACACAGGACAGCGAAGCCATCCGCGCCACCGCCGGGGGCATCACCGCCGTCATCGACAGGACGTACGGCAGCATCACCTTTACCGATGAAACTGGGCGCGTCCTGCTGCGGGAGGACAAACGCCGCCCCTGCGATATGCAGGAAAAGCCCGTGCTGGTGAACCGTTTCTCCGGCCAGGGTGACATCACCCTGCGGGAAAGCGTGGACGGCGTGCGCGCCTCCGCCGAGGACTACGAAACCCACGAGGTGCGGCGGGCCTACGCCTGCCGCCAGGCCTTTGACTTCGCTCCCGGCGAGGGCCTGTACGGCTTTGGCTCCCACGAGGAGGGCTACGGCAACCTGCGGGGCAAAACCCGCGCGCTGTACCAGCACAACATGAAGGCCGTGGTGCCGGTGCTGGTGTCCACCCGGGGCTGGGGCCTGCTGCTCGACCTGGGCTGCATGATGGCCTTCCACGATGACGCGGAGGGCTCGTACCTCTACGCCGACTGCGCGGATGAGATGGCCTACTACTTCATGGGCGGCGGCTATTCCGGCGTGATGCGCACCTACGCCGCCCACACCGGCGCAACGCCCCTGCCGCCCCGGTATGCCTTTGGCTACGTGCAGTCCAAGGAACGCTACAGGGACGCGCAGGAGCTGGTGGACGTGGTGGCGGAGTACCGCCGCCGGGAGGTTCCCCTGGACATGATCGTCCTGGACTGGCAGAGCTGGCCCCAGGGCCAGTGGGGCTACAAGGTGTTCGACCGGGAGCGCTTCCCTGACCCGGACGGGCTGACCGACCGGCTCCATGCCATGGGCGCGAAAATGATGATCTCCATCTGGCCCTCCATGCAGGGCGAGCGGAACGAAAACCGGCAGGAAATGCTGGATAACGGCTGCATGCTGGGCAACCGGGTGAACTACGACGCGTTCAGCCCGAAGGCCCGGCAGCTGTACTGGCAGCAGGCAAGCCGGGGCCTGTTCCGCCACGGCATCGACGCCTGGTGGTGCGACTGCTCCGAGCCCTTCGAGGCGGACTGGCACGGAGCCGTCAAGCCCGAGCCCCATGAGCGGGCCGCCATGAACGTGGCGGAGGCCAAGAAATACCTGGATCCCGGGAAAATCAGCCTGTACAGCCTGTACCACAGCATGGGCATCTATGAGGGCCAGCGGAGCGAAGCCTCCGGCAAGCGGGTGCTGAACCTGACCCGTTCCTCCTGGGCGGGGCAGCACCGGTACGGCACCTTCGTGTGGTCGGGGGATGTGAGCGCCACCTGGGAGACGCTGCGCCGGCAGGTGCCGGAGGGGCTGAACTACTGCGCCACGGGCGAAAGCTGCTGGACCACGGACATCGGCGGGTTCTTCCCGCAGACCTGGGAGCACGCGTGGTTCGCCCGGGGCGACTTCGAGGACGGCGTGGACGATCCCGGCTACCGGGAGCTGTACGTCCGCTGGCTGCAGCTGGGGATGCTCCTGCCCATGATGCGCTCCCACGGCACGGGTACGCCCCGGGAAATCTGGCGCTTCGGCGAGCGCGGCACCCCCTGGTACGACGCCATCGAGAAGGCCATCCGCCTGCGCAGCCGCCTGGTGCCCTATCTGTATACGCTGGCGGATGCATGCACCCGCACGGGCATGCCCCTGCTGCGCATTCCTGCGCTGATGTTCCCGGAGGACGCTTCCCTGACCGCCATCGACGATGAGCTGCTGCTGGGGGATTTCATCCTGGCCAAGCCCGTCACCCGCTGGATGGCATACGGCCCCTACGGCCAGAAGGCGGAGCAGCCCGACTGGACGGAGCAGGTCTATCTGCCCGCTGGAACCACCTGGTACGCCTGGGAGGACGGCACGCCCATCCAGGGCGGACAGACCGTCACGGCCGCCGCGCCGCTGGACACGGTGCCCATGTTCGTCCGGGCGGGGGCCATCCTGCCCTTGGGCCCCGTGCAGCAGCATGTGGGGGACATCCCCAACCCCGACGTCACCCTCATCATCTACCCCGGCGCGGACGGCGACTTTATCCTGTACGATGACGCGGGGGACGGCTACGGCTACGAGCAGGGCGAGTGTGCCCGCATTGCGCTGCACTGGGACGATGCGTCCCGCACCCTGACCTTCTCCGCCCGGCAGGGCAGCTACCCCGGCATGCCGCAGACGCGGCGGTTCCTGCTGCGCATGGCGGGGCAGGAGGAAGCAGTACCCGTGGTCCATGACGGGCGCGGCATGAGCATCGCACTGGCATAACCCATTGACCAAAGGCCCTGGCTTGTCCGGCGGATCGCTGCGGACAGGCACAGGGCCTTTTTTTGTGGATACGGTTTTTTCATACATGGAGAGCGACCAGGGCACGGAACAGCGTCCGTACGCAGCGTTCCCCAAGGCGCACACGGGCAGAGACCAGCGGCAGATTTTCGGGCGACACCTCCGGCGCACAGCCGAACGTTGCGCAAAAGCCCGGCAGCGGGCTTGCAGTCTGCTGCCGGGCGGGGGGATTGCCGGATTTATTCAGCGATGGTGATGGTGCCCGCGGTGTCGCCCACCTCAATGGTGTACTCGCCGGGAGCGTCCACGGTGACGTCCATCTGGACAACGCGCCAGGAGCCGCCTTCGACGGTCATGATCTTCTCCGCCACCACTTCGCCGTTGACCTTCGCCTGGGCGGTGGTCATGCCGTCAGCGCCGTTGTTGCGCAGCAGGCAGTACACGGTGAAGGGCTCGCCGGCCTTGGCCTGGTTCCAGACGTTGGTCTGGGTGCTGGTGGAGGAGCCGGACTCCACCTCCACCGTCTCCTGCGCCATGGGCAGGATCAGGCAGGAGTACTGGAAGTCAGGATCCTGACCGTAGCGCATGCCGAACTGGTAGGTCACCAGCGGATCACCCCAGTTGTTGGGGGAGGCATGGTTGGGATCATCCTCCATGGTGGCCTGCACCATCAGGCGCACGTAGGGGGATGCGCCCTGATCACCGGCCAGATCCTTCCACTGCTCGTTGTCAGCCACGGTGTCGCGGGCGATTTCCTTGTTGATGACACCGCCGGGCTCGCGGTCGCCGAAGATCAGGTCGGCGTAGATCCAGGTGGAGGTGCCGGTGACAAAGCCGCCCTCGGTAGAGC
>JBJEUJ010000246.1:0-1881 GCA_051883775.1 Aristaeellaceae bacterium
TAGCCTCCGTCGGCCTCCGCAGGAGGTCGCCGCCTCTCACCCCCATGGCGGAGGATGCAAGCATGGGCGAAGCGGGGCGACCGTAGGGGAGCCCCGCCCGAGCTCACGCAACCAAGCTCCCTTCCCCGGAGGGGAAGGTGTCACGGCAGCTGCCGTGACGGATAGGGGGAGCCTCGCACGACCGCGTCGCGGCGCACCCGTTGTGCGCCGTGACCCCCGCAAGCCCGGCGCGCCCTCCGCGCGCCGGGCCTCCGACCAACCCTGATCCCCCCGAATGAGAGTCCAGAGAGCCGAAGGCTCTTTGGCGAGGGTCTGGGGCGAGAAGCCCCAGCGTCCCCCTTGCCACAAACCGCTTCCCGTGCTATCATCCATCCATAAGGAGATGGTCCCATGCCCTGGAGCCTCGACGAAGCCCTGCCCGCCCTCGCAAACAGGGATCCCCGCATGGCCGCCGCCATCCGCGAGATCGGCGGCGTCACCCGCATGCCCATGGGCGGCGTGTTCGTTACCCTCGTCCAGTCCATCCTCGGCCAGCAGGTGTCCATCAAGGCCGCCGATACCGTCTGGCGGCGCATGGCGGACGCCCTGGGCCAGTTCACCCCCGAAAGCGTCTGCGCCTGCAGCGCGGATCAGCTCCGCGCCTTCGGCATGAGCCAGCGCAAGGCTGAGTACATCCTCGGCGCAGCCCAGGCCGCTGTCCAGGGCGACATCGACTACAACGCCCTCGCCGATCTGGACGACGAGGCCTGCATCGCCGCCCTGACCCGGCTCAAAGGCGTGGGCCGCTGGACTGCCGAGATGCTGCTCATCTTCTCCCTCCAGCGGCAGAACGTCATGTCCTATGGCGACTACGGCCTCCGCAGCGGCCTGTGCATGCTCTATCACCACAGGGATATGCCCGAAAAGCGCTTCCGCCGCTACCAGCGCCGCTTCAGCCCCTACGGCACCGCCGCGTCCCTGGTGCTCTGGGCCGTGGCCGGCGGCAAGGCTCCCCAGGCCTGCGCCATGCCCCTGCGGACAGCCAGGGCATCTCAAAACCAAAACGGCTGAATAAGAAAAATCCTGCCCTTTCGGCAGGATTTTTTGTTGGTCACACAGGTCACGCCATCCGGTAAAATACCAGCGCAAATATCGCAGACAGAGCCAGGCACCCCAGCCCCACATGGAGCATCACCCATTTGATGGAGGACTTGCCCTTCTCCGCCTGCTTCGCCTTCTTCTCCGTGCAGTAGGTGAAGTAGTCCTTGCGATCCTCAAAGCGCTCCTTCCGGGGCGAAAACACCCGCACCAGCGTGTAGCCCAGGAACTGCAGGCCGTAGAAGTTCCCCGCCTCCGCAATGAAGGTCAAGAGCCCGCAGCCCATGTACATGACCGCCGAGAGGAAGAACCCGTCGCTGAAGTAGGATACCGTCAGCGCCATGCCCGCCTCGCCGCTGTCCAGCTCCATGGACACGCACAGAAGCGCGATCACCACCGCCAGCGCCGTCGCGATCAGATAGGCCAGAGCGCGCCTCTTCATGCCTGCGCCAGCTTTCCGCAGTAGCGCTCGTACTCCGCCGTGTTGCAGCTGACGAAGTGCCCCGGCGCAACCTCACGCAATGTGGGCTGCTCCCGGCTGTAATCGTGGGCCTCGGCGGGCACGTACAGCATGCGCTTGCGCTGCTTCTCGTAGTGGGGATCGGGCAGGGGGATGGCCGAGAGCAGCGAGCAGGTGTAGGGGTGCAGCGGATGGGCGAACAGCTCGTCCGCGTCGGCAATCTCCACAATCTTGCCGAAGTACATGACGATGATCCTGTCGGAGAAGTACTTGACCACCGACAGGTCGTGGGCGATGAAGAGGATGGACAGGCCCATCTCCTCCCGCAGCTCGTTGAGCAGGTT
>JBJEUJ010000247.1:0-1874 GCA_051883775.1 Aristaeellaceae bacterium
TGTTGATGTCGGAGTTGTCGAAGCCGCCATGGGTGACCATCAGCTCGCTGGAGGGAGTGTCAAACTCGATGGTGCGGTAGGAGAAGTCGCCGGAGGTGTTGAAGGGAACCTGGCTCTTCTTGTGGATGCCCCCGGCGGTGATGAAGGCAACCTTGCACTCGCTGAGGGGCTTTTTCAGCTCGGTAAAGACGGGAGCGGGGGTCACGGGAACGAAAATCTCGGACTGCATCCCTGCCACGGTGGTCAGTTTCATATCGGAATTCCTCCTGTCAGTAGGATGGTTGCATCAGATGGAACGTGCGGGTATATCCCGCTTGCCGGCGAGCCGCATGGGGCTGAAGTAGAACCCGGCGGTCTGCCCCACTTGAAGGGCCTGGTTGGTGAACACCCACCGCCGGGGTACCGCCACCGTACCCATGCCGCCTGGCATCTCGCATTTCACGGCGGTATCGTTGACCTCGGTGAGCACGCCGCCCACGGGCACGGGGGTGACCTCCCGCAGCCCTTTCAGCTCGGACAGGTCGTAGTCCCGGGGAGAATCGTCCACCTCCAGGTAGCTGAAGAAGAACTGCACTTCATGCCCGGGGAGAAGCTCCTCCTCCGTCAGCACCAGGCGCTTCGGCACGGTGATGACCCCCAGGCGGCCGTGGAGGTGCACCTTCACCCATTCCGGCCCGGCCTCCTTGACCAGGCCGCCCATGAGCGCCGGGCCTATCACATACGCGGCGGTCAATGCAGGGTACCGTTGTCCAGCAGGACGGTCTCGGGCAGGCCCAGCAGACGGTTGTTGGCGTTGATCACGTCGTTGCTCCACTTCCGGGGCGCAGGCTTGATCTCCACACCGGCCATGCGGTTCTTCAGCATCTGGATGGCCCGGGCGGCGACCTCCCTGGTCACGCAGGAGCAGCCCGCCACGTTGTTCTCAAAGCCGCCCTGATCCATGTTCTCCTCCACCATGGCCGTGGCGTACTCGTTGCCCACCACCAGCTGGCCCTGATAGGCGCAGAAGGACACGCCCACCACGGGGATGCCCCGCTTGCCGGCCTGGCCGATGTGCTGGATGAAGTCGATGTGGTTGTTGCCGAAGCCCTCGGTGGTGATGATGCAGCCGTCAATATCGAGGGACTCCAGCAGGGAGCCCAGGCGCTCGGACACCCACAGCTTCTCGTCGTTGACCTGGGGGGAGCCCACGAACACCACGCCCACCAGATCCAGCTCCGTATCCGCGGCAAGGCCTTCCACCAGGGGCTCGCGGATGTAGTGGCGGGTCATCTCCTTGGTGGCGGGGCCGATGCAGGTCAGGGCGTGGATGGAGCCGTCCCGGACCTGGTTGGGGGTCAGGATGATGGGCACGTTGCCGCAGTCCACGTTCTTCTGGCCGCCCAGGATGCCGCAGGGCTCGGTGGGGCAGATCACGTTGTCGTGCATGGCGCCCTGGCCCATGATCTCCTTTACCAGCACCACCCGGGGATTGCCCCGGCGGCGCACATCCTCGCAGATCTCCTCCCGGACAACCTCGCCCTCGTACTTCTTCAGCTCGTCCCGCACGGCCTGGATGATGTAGTCCTGGCACTTGTGGGCGGCGAAGGGGCCGGGGCGGGTCATGCCGGAGAGCCGCTGGATCACCGCGTGGCAGCGGATGATGATGTCGTTCTCGTCCGCGCAGCCGGGATGGCCGAAGTACATCTTCTCGTCCAGATAGCCCTCGGAGGAGCCGAACTCATGCACCTGCACGCCGTCCTCGTCCACGCCGGTGAGCATGAACACCACGCCGTCGGCCACCTTCGTTACGCCGCTGCCCAGCTCGCCCTCTACCTTCGTGGCGATGGGGCACACGTCCATGATGGTCTCGGTGTACACATGCCGCTGGTCGG
>JBJEUJ010000248.1:0-9329 GCA_051883775.1 Aristaeellaceae bacterium
AAAAAGCTGATTACCCTGCTGCTGGCCGTGGCGCTGCTGCTGCCCGGCGCGGCGCTGGCGGATTACGGCGAGAACTTCCAGCCGGGGACGCATATCACCGTGGGCTCCGTGTCCCGCCTGACGGGCAATTTCTTCACGGAGATGTGGGGCAACAACACCGCTGACATGGACATCCGCGAGCTGCTGCACGGCCTGAGCACCATCACCTGGGATGACAGGCAGCAGTACGGCATCAACGCCAACGTGGTTCGCCAGATCAAGTGCGACGGCCTGAACGAGGACGGCTCCAAGACCTACACCATCCTCCTGTACAACAACATGCGCTTCAGCGACGGCAAGCTGATGTCCGCCCAGGACTTCGTGTTCAGCATCCTGATGCAGGCATCCCCGGTGATGGCTGAGCTGGGCGTGGATTCCTCCGCCTACTCCTGGCTTGTGGGCTATGAGGACTATCATTCCGGCAGAACCAAGGAATTCTCCGGTGTGCGCTACATCCGCCACAACACCTTCTCCCTGACCATCAAGGCCGAGTGCCTGCCGTACTTCTACGAGATGGTCTACCTGAAGATCAACCCCTATCCCATGCACGTCATCGCGCCCAACTGCAACGTGGCTGACGCGGGCAAGGGCGCGTACATCCGCGGCGCCTTCAACAAGGAGGTGGCCGAAAAGACCATCCTGGATCCCGAGACGGGCTATCTGTCCCATCCCAAGGCGGTGGCAGGCGCCTACGCCCTGACCTCCTACGATGCGGAAACCGGCACGGCGGAGCTGAAGGCCAACCGCTACTTCCCCGGCCATGACGACGGTACCAAGCCCGTCATTGACAAAATCACTGTCAAGCATGTGACCTATGACGAGGCCCTGGCGCAGCTGGAAAGCGGCGAGCTGGACCTGCTGAACAAGGCTACTGACGGCAGCTTCATCGACGCGGCGCTGGCCCTGGACGGCGTGCAGTCCCAGGCCTATGGCCGCGACGGCTACGGCTTCCTGGCCTTTGCCTGCGAGGAGGAGGAGCCCGTGACCGGCTCCCAGGCGGTGCGCCAAGCCATGGCCCTGTGCCTGGATCAGGACGCGCTGGTGGAGGACTTCCTCGGCGATTACGGCAATCCCGTGTACAGCTACTACGGCAACGCCCTGTGGGTGGCCCAGGATGTCCTGGAGCAGATGGCTGACCTGGTGACCGTGTATGACTATGACACCGCCGCTGCCGTCAAACTGCTGGAGCAGGATGGCTGGACGCTGAACGAGTCCGGCGAGGCCTTCACTGCCGGTACCGACACCGTCCGCTGCAAGAAGCTGTCCGACGGCACCCTGCAGCCCCTGAGCATCCGCTTCGCCTGCACCGAGGGCAGCCGCGCCGCCGAATGGATCGCCACGGAATACGCCGCCGTGCTGGAGAGCGTGGGCTTCCGATTCGAGAGCGACCGGGTGGATTACGCCCAGGTGCTGAGCAGCTACTACCGGCAGACGGAGCGCCAGTACAACCTGATGATCCTGGCCACCAACTTCAACTATGTCTACGACCCGCTCTACACCTTCAGCGCGGAGGAGGAGCATCAGGGCGTGTACAACACCTCCGGCATCGTGGATGACGAGCTGCTGACCCTGGCCCAGGCCATGCACAGCACCAAGCCCGGCGATACGGAGACCTACAAGGAGCTGTGGCTGAAGCTGATGCAGCGTTACAGCGACGTGCTGCCCACCCTGCCCCTGTACTCCAACACCTACTATGACTTCTGCTCCGGCCGCCTGGCGGACTACGACATCGCGGCCCACACCACCTGGACGCAGGCCATCCTGTATGCCCGGGTGAAGTAAGCGGCTTCCCTAAAAACGCCGGCCTGCTGAGAAAGCGGGCCGGCGTTTTCTGCGCCCATGACCATCATGACGAAAAGCGGCCTCCCTGCGTCATGGACAGGGAGGCCGCGGTGTGCTTGTGTGGGATGAGACTCAGCCCAGATCGGGCTCGTCCCGGAGGAACACCTGGCCGCTGCGGCCCTCGGTCTCGATGATGGTCAGCCGGTTCTCGCCCTGACGCAGCAGCGGCGCGGGGATGTACAGGCGCTTCTGCGGGCCGATCTCCCAGAAGCGGCCCAGGGTGAAGCCGTTGAGCAGCACCACGCCCTTGCCCCAGCCGGGCAGCTCCAGGAAGGTGTCGGCTTTTTCATCCACGGTGAAGGCCAGCTGATGCACCGCAGGCACGCCCGCAGGAGCCGTGCCCTCCGGAGCCAGGGCGCGCATGGCCTCTTCATCCAGGCAAACCATGTCCCAGCCGAAACGCTGATGGTCATTGATGACCACCGCGCCGTCAATGCCCTTGCGCTGCTGCTCCAGCTTGAAGCTGTAATTCACGCGGCCCATGTTCTCCACGAGAATCTCCAGCGTCGCGCCGGGGCGCACGGGCAGCGGCGGCTCGAAGGTATGGGCCTCCAGCAGCTCCCGGTCGTAGAGGGTGGCGACGATCTGCCCGTCCAGCAGGATCACCGCCCGGTCGTTGGCGGCGGTCAGCTGCAGCTTGCGCAGCTCGCATTCGTTCACCAGGGTGGTGCGGTAGAGGGTGTAGCCGTAATCCTGCCCAAGCCGCTCCATGCTCACGGGGGTGACGCCATGGGTGGCGGGCATTCCGGCCAGCAGGGGCATCAGCGGCGCGGAGGCCACGGGCCGGGCCTCGCCGTAGGCACGGCGGGGAATGGCGGGAATATCCGCCTCCGGGGCCTTGCGGCCGGTGGCGGCTTCCACCGCCTGCTGGAACTGCCGGTACTTCTCGGTGACGCGGCCGTCCTCGGTGAGCAGCGCGTCGTAGTCGTAGGAGGTCACGTCGGGGGTCAGGCGGTCGTAGTAGTTTGCGCCGTTCATCAGGCCGAAATTCGTGCCGCCGTGGAACATGTACACGTTCACATGGCCCAGCTCAAGGGCCTTGGCAAAGTCCTTCGCGCTGACCTCCGCCGGGGTGGTGGAGTGGCCGCCGTTGCCCCAGTGGTCGAACCAGCCGCACCAGAACTCCATGCACATCTGCGGCCTGATACCCTTTTCCGCCATGAAGGCGAACTGCTGCTCCGTGCGGGAGCCGAAGTTCCCCGTCTGGAACACGCCGTCCACCTGGCCGCAGGCGAGCATGTCATGGGTGGGGCCGTCGGAGGTGACCAGGGGCACGTCGATGCCCCGGGCGATCATGCCGTCCCGCAGGGCTGCCAGGTAGGCCTTGTCGTCGCCGTAGGAGCCGTATTCGTTCTCCACCTGCATCATGATGACCGGCCCGCCGTGGGTGATCTGCAGGGGCACGAGACGGGGCATCAGCTCGTCGTAGTAGTCCATGACGTGGCGCAGGTAGCGTTCATCGCTGCAGCGCAGGCGGATGCCGTCCTCCTTCAGCAGCCAGGCGGGCAGGCCGCCGAACTCCCACTCGGCGCAGATGTAGGGCGAGGGCCGCAGGATGACGTACAGCCCCAGCTCCTGGGCCAGGCGGACGAAGGCCTCCACGTCGTGCATGCCGGTGAAGTCGAACTTACCCTTGCGGGGCTCATGGAAGTTCCAGGCGATGTAGGTTTCCACGGTGTTCATGCCCAGGGCGCGGAGCTTGAGCAGCCGGTCGCGCCAGTATTCGGCGGGTACGCGGAAGTAGTGGATGGAGCCGGAAATCACCTGGAAGGGCTGGCCGTCCAGGAAAAAGCCGTTCTCGCGGATCTCAAAGGTTTTCATGGGGGATTCCTCCTTCTTTGGCGGGCGGATGGGCGCGTCAGGCCCTTTCCGCGGGATAGCGCAGGGTGAAGCACTGGCCGTCGGCGGCGCAGAGGGTCTGCGGGAAGATGGCCTGAGCCAGGGGAAGATATTCCGCCGGGTCGTCGATGCAGTTGCTGAAATGGGTCAGAACCAGCTGGCGGGCCTGGGCCTCGCGAGCCAGCTCCGCCGCCTCGTGGAAGATCATGTGGTGGTTGCGCAGGGCCTGGGGCCGCTTGGCGTCGTCGCCGTACATGCCCTCCAGGATCATCAGATCCGCGCCCTGGCCCATGGCCGCGATGGCCGGGACGGGCCGGGTGTCCGTGGCGTAGAACAGGGTGATCCCCTGCCGGGGCGCGCCGGTCACGTCCTCCGGACGGATCGTGCGGCCCGCCACCGTGACGGCCTCGCCCTGCTGCAAAGCCTTCCACATCGCCAGGGGGACGCCCAGCGCCCGGGCCTTGCCGGGGTCGAAGGCGGCCTGCCGGGGCAGGTGCAGCCGGTAGCCCAGGCAGGGGATGCCGTGATCCAGCGGGAAGCAGGCGATGTCCAGGCCGATCAGGCGGAAGGTCTCACCGGAGGTCAGCTCGTGCAGCACTACAGGGTAGCTCAGCGCGGGCGCAATCACCCGGAGGCCCTCCACAATCCGCTTCAAGCCTGCCGGGCCATAGATGTGGAAGGGCTCCTGCCGGCCGGACTTGTCAATGGACAGCAGCAGCCCCGGCAGCCCGCCGCAGTGGTCGCCGTGGTAGTGGGTGATGAGCAGCCCGTCCAGGCAGCGGAAGCCCCAGCCCAGGCGGCGGATGCCCACCTGCGTCCCCTCGCCGCAGTCGATCAGCAGCGATTTTCCGCCCGTGCGCACATACAGGCTGGCCAGGGCGCGCTCGGGCAGGGGAAGGGCTCCGCCGGTCCCCAGGGTGCAGCATTCCAGCATGATCAGAGAGGCTCCTTTCAGCTACATTACGGATGAAATTCGCCGCAAGGGACAGCTTTCCCTGCCAAAACGGGAAAATCCCCGGGGACGGCGCGTCTCCGGGGATGGACGGGAGAAGGGGGGACTCAGGCGACCTTCTTCAGCTCCCTGACCAGCCGCTCGCCCATCAGGATGCTGATGACCACGCAGATCACGCACTCCACGGCCATGTAGGTGCCGTTGTAGCCCAGGGAGTAGATCAGCGCGGGCGCCAGGCCGTTGGTCAGGTCGGACCAGAACAGGATGCCCGCCAACACCGCCGCGATATAGCGGCCCAGGGAGCCCACCACCACGCCCAGGGACAGGCCCAGGCGCGTGTTGCCGCTCCTGCGGAACAGGCCCGCCAGCCCGCACATGGCGAAGGCCACTGGGTAGTCCATCAGGAACTGGGGCACGGAGAGGAACCATCCGCCCAGGGCGAAATCCAGCATGCCGTAGATGGCGCCCAGCAGAAGGCCCGGGCCCACGCCGTACACGTAGGCAAAGAGCATCAGCGGCAGCATGCTGGCCGGGGTGACGGAGCCGCCGTTGGGCATGCGGAAGAGCTTGATCATGCTCAGCACGCAGGTCAGCGCCAGGCAGATGGCGCCCAGGGACAGCATCCGCGTGGTCCAGACGGTTTTCTGGCTGCCGCGGATTCTCCGCCAGAGAATCACACCGCCGATGAGCAGCACGGCCACCAGCACCCAGCCCCACACCGGGAACTCGGCAAACTTGCCGAAGGCCTGGCTGAACCAGGTGGCGCTCTCCTCCGCGGTCTCCAGGGCGGCCTCCTCCACGGCTTCCTCCGCTAGCGCATGGGTAACAAACAGCATAGGGGTACCTCACTTTCCCGCATCCATGGAAAATTCGCATGAAAAAACCCGCATCGTCAGACGCGGGAAGGCAGCAGGCTGTCCACAGACAGCCAGACCCATCCGGCATGGCCGGACGGATGCTCCGCTTCCCTACGGTAGGATGATCTACACAGGTTCCAAGGGTCGGACGCGCTCGTCCTCTCAGCAGCCGTCAAGGCCGCCCCCCCAGCGGTGGATGCGATTGTCGCTGTCCATTATAGCACACAGGCAGGCATTGTCAATGTTTTTTTCGTGAGAGGGGTCGCATCGGGGCGCATTTTCGTGTATGATAGGGAAGGATGAAGGAGGATACCTATGCATCACTTTTTTGCTTATATGGCAAGGCTTCGGCACATCCGCCGCTGGGGGCTGATGCGCAGCGCCCTGCCGGAGAACGACGCGGAGCATTCCCTGCAGGTGGCCATGATCGCCCACGGGCTGGCGGTATTGGCCCGGGACCGCTACCGCAGGCCCGTGGAGCCGGAGCATGTGCTGGCCCTGGCGGTGTACCATGACGCCACGGAGGTCATCACCGGCGATATGCCCACCCCCGTCAAGTACTATTCCGATACCCTGCGCGGGGCCTACAAGGCCCTGGAGGACATGGCGGCCGACCGCCTGACCGCTATGCTGCCCGAGGGCATGCAGAAGGCATTTGCGCCCTACCTCCGCCCGGAGGAGGACGACGCGTGGCAGCTGGTGAAGGCTGCGGACAAGATCAGCGCGTATGTGAAGTGCGTGGAGGAGCAGCGGGCGGGGAACCACGAGTTCGACGCGGCGGGGGAGAACATCCGCGCGTCGCTGGAGACCATGAAGCTGCCGGAGGTGCGGGACTTCCTGGCGGAGTTCGTGCCCTCCTTCTCGCTGACGCTGGATGAGCTGAACAGACCGGGAGGACAGGCATGACGATTGGCATGAGCGGCGCGGCCTTCTATGGCCGGATGGAAACGGAGGACACCGCCGCGTACCTGACACGGTTCCCCATTGACTGCTGTGAAATTTTTCTGCAGACGGGCAGCGAGTATACCACAGCCTTCGGAGGGCTGGTGCGCAGGATGCTGGCAGGGCTGCGCTGCGTGTCGGTGCACGCCAAGGGCAATCAGTTCGAGTGGGAGCTATTTGGCCGCTCGCCCCGGCAGGTGGAGGACGCCTTCCGCCAGTTTACCGGCGTGTGCGACGCGGGGCAGGCCATGGGCGCGAGGTACTATGTGTTCCACGGCCCGGCAGGGGTGCTTGCGCCCCTGTCGCCGGAGCGGATTCACGCCCTGCCCCGGGTGATGGGCCGGATGCAGGAGATCGCCGCCTCCCGGGGGATGACGGTTCTGTGGGAGAACGTGTCCTGGTGCGCCCTGCGCCGCCCGGAGGACGTGGCGAGCCTGATCCGCCTGGCGCCGGACATCCGCTTTGTGCTGGATGTGAAGCAGGCCCGGCGCTCGGGGGTGGATCCCTTCGCGCTGCTGAAGGCCATGGGGAACCGGGTGGCCCACGTGCACGCCCTGGACTGGGCGGAGGATGGCGCGTGGCGGCTGCCGGGGGAGGGCACGCTGGACTGGCAGCGGCTGATCGGGCAGCTGCGGGCCCAGGGCTTTGACGGCGCGGTGATGCTGGAGCCCTATGCCTCCCTGGCCGGGGACGACGGCGCGCTGACGGAGAGCCTCGCGTACCTCCGGCGGGTTTTACAGTTGTAAAGACGCGCGCGCCGGTTGCATTTTGCCGGAAGAGGTCGTATAATAAACAGGAATGCTGCAAGGAGGATGCCCATGAAGCTGATGACGAGAATGACGGCGCTTCTGATGGCGCTGTGTCTGCTCCTGCCCGGCGCTGCGCTGGCGGAGGACGAGGAAATCTCCATCCTGGACGTGGTGGAGGAAGTGAACCTGGACGAGGGCGAGAAAGCCGCGGAGGATGCTGCGGAAGGCGCGGAGCTGTACATCAGCGACGAGGTTCAGGAGGCCATGGAGGCTGCGGAGAACCTGGAAGCGGACATTGACGACAGCATCAATCCCGACGACCTGGAGCTGAACCCCAACCTGCCCGACAATGTGATCAACATCCTGCTGGTGGGCGTGGATACCCGTTCCACCTCCCTGGACGACGGATTGCAGCACGGCGACGTGCAGATCATCCTGTCCATCAACAAGGACACGGGCTCGGTGAAGCTGACCTCCATCCTGCGCGACCTGTATGTGACCATTCCCGGCTACAAGAGCAAGAACCGCATCAACGTGGCCTACTCCCGGGGCGGCGGCGCGCTGGCCATGCGCACCATCAACCATACCTTTGAGATGAACATCGAGCATTATGTGACCATCAACTTCTACGGCCTGGCCTCCATCATCGATGCCATCGGCGGCGTGGACGTGGATCTGACCAAGGCCGAGGCCAAGGCCATCAACACCTATCTGAAGCAGCATCCCCCCAAGTACGACAACCAGGACAAGGACTATGAGCGCCAGCCCCTGGAGGCCGTTGACGGCGTGCAGCACCTGGACGGCGTGCAGGCGGTGATGTATGCCCGCACCCGCTCCGTGGACAACGACTTCGGCCGCACCGCCCGTCAGCGGCACCTGCTGGATCTGCTGCTGCAGAAGATCATGCAGGACATGACCGTGGACAAGCTCATGTCCCTGATGGAGACCAGCCTGCCCTATGTGCAGACCAACGTGAACGCCAGCACCATGCTCAGCCTGGGCCTGAGCGTGCTGGGCAGCGACATCATTTCCCGCGCCCAGGCGGGGGAGTCCCTGCTGGAGCAGATGCGCATTCCCATGGACGAGACCTGGAAGTATGACCAGACCGACAGCGGCTCCAGCGTGGTGGTGTTCCGCACGGTGGCCCGCCGGGAGGAGAACGTCCAGGCCCTGCACGAGTTCATTTACGGCCAGTATTATCCTGCCGACGGGGAGTAAGTCCGCCGGCTGACGCTGCCGGGGCTGACGCGGCGCGGCTGATTACGCAGCCGGATGCTTCGCCATGCCCCGGACAGCGCTTTTTGGAATCAAATGCGAAGGATGAAGGAAGGATTCCCCGTGGGCAAGCTGTTCCGCGCCCTGGCCGCAGTGGTCAGGACCTGTTCACCGAAAATGGAAACCGTCTGGGAGGAGCCCTTTGCCGGGGAGCCGTCCGTGTTTGTGTGCAACCACGTGGGGGCGCTGGGGCCCATCGACATGGTGGTGCAGTTTCCCCTCCGGGAGGATTGCCTGGCCTGGTGCAACGAGGGCATCATGAACCGCAAGACTTGCCCGGCCTATGTCCGCCAGGACTACTGGTGGGAGCCCGGCTGCCGTCTGGAGCCGCTGTACAATGCCACCCTGCCCTACCTGGCGGCGGCGGTGCTGCCCCCGGTGCTGCAAAGCGCGCCCACCATTCCCGTCTACCACGACGCCCGGGTCATGACCACCATGCGCCAGAGCCTTCGGCAGCTCAAGCAGGGGAAGCACCTGATCATCTTCCCCGAGCAGCCCAGCGGCTTCGGCGAGCACCACGACTGGATCAACACCGGCTGGCTGCAAATCTGCACCATGTACTACCGGGCCACGGGCCAGGCGCTGCGGCTGTATCCGGTGCATATCGACACGAAGGCGAAGCAGTTCCGGGTAGCGCGCTCCATCGTGTTTGATACCACGCGCCCCCTGGAGGAGCAGCAGGCGGACATGGTGAAGGTACTTGCCGCCGGTCTGCGGGGCCAGCCGGTCACATAAAGCCTCCAAGGGATCGCGCCAGCGAAAAAGGGTCAAGGGGCGATCTTAGGTTATCATATCAAGTGCAACACCTGAAAAAAAAGGAAAGACATTGAGAGC
>JBJEUJ010000249.1:0-1869 GCA_051883775.1 Aristaeellaceae bacterium
GTGCATGTCGTGGGTGAACAGGATGGTCAGCCCCGTCTCCTCTCCCCCGGCCGGCTCGGCCAGGGCGGGCAGCGCGGCGGAACACAGGATGACCAGGGCAGCCAGGAACGCGGTCAGTCGTTTCTTCATTTCGTCTCCTCCGGTGTACGGGCAATTTTGACGCAGACGGCGATCACGCCGAACAGGAACCAGAACAGGAACATGTTCCGGGGATAGAACCAGGTGTATTCCGCCAGGGAGATCAGCAAAATGCCGCACAGGGCGGAGATAGCGGCGGAGAGCATGATCTTCAGCTTCCGGTCGGTGCTGTGGACAAAGGCCTTCACGCCCGCCTTCAGCTGGCCGAGAACAGCCGCCAGGTAGGCCAGCAGGCCGAGGAAGCCCACCTCCGCCCACATCTGCAGGTAGTTGTTATGGGTGTGGATGGGGTAATTGCCGTCCGACATGGGGGGATACTGCTGGAAGACCTTCTTCATAATGTCGTTGCCCAGGCCCACGCCCCGCCAGCCGTAGTCCTTCAGCAGCTGGCCCGTGGACTCCCAGATGGAGAAGCGGTAGCGGGTGGAGGAGTCCTCCATATTGCCGATGGTCAGAACGCGGTTGTAAATGCTCTCGGGCAGGAAGGGGATGGCGATGATGCCCACCACCAGAATGACCGGCACCAGCCGCCAGTTCTGGAAGGCGAAGAACAGCACCACGGCGAGTACCAGTCCGATCCAGCCGGAGCGGGAGTAGGTGAAGCCGATGGCGGCCACCGACACGCCCAGCACCACCAGGGCCAGGAACTTCCCGCCGAAGGTGCGGGCGTTGATCAGCAGGGCCAGCATCAGGGGGGTCAGCATGACCAGGATCTCGGCAAAGTTGTTGGGGTTGTCGAAGAAGGAGTAAATGCGTCCGGGCATCCCGGCGTTCAGGATCAGGTCCTGCTGGGAGGCCACCACATCCACGCCCACATAGCCCTGATAGCAGCCGTACAGGGCGGCCAGCAGAAGGCCCGCGCCCACCAGGGCCACCATCAGCTGGAGCTGGCTGTACCGCTTGATGCTGCTGACCATCAGCAGCACGATCAGGAAGCACGTCACATGGAACAGGAAGAAGCGCAGGGACAGGGACGTGGACAGGGAGGCCGCCAGGCCGTAGAAAATGAAGCCCGCGTACAGGATCAGGTAGGGCCCCAGGCGCTCCACCTGCAGCCGCTGCCGGGCGCGGTTCATGCAGCCCACCAGGAACAGGGCGGTGACCAGCACCACGCCCAGGAAGCCGTAGGTGTTGTTCCACATGTCATGGGGCACGCAGAGCATGACCAGCAGAACCAGCCCCAGGGGCAGCCAGGCCGCGCCGCCCAGGGCGGACAGGGCCCGGAAGGTCACGCTGCCATCCCAGAGACCCCGGGAGATCTTATAGATCCACTTGAACAGGGCACAGGGGATGTTGACCACCGCGGTGACCACCCGGCAGAGAATGCTCTCCGGCCAGGTGCGCAGGATCACGCCGTCCCGGGCCACGAAGCGGCACACCGCGCTGTCTCCGGCGCAGGTGCGCACCGCCCGCTCGGCACGCCGGAACCAGCGGCCGACGGCGCTTTGGCTCCAGAGCCCCAGCAGGCCCCTCCAGAGGTACACAATAAATTGAATGACAACGCTGTTTGCCGCGATCGCCATACACTCAGTCCTTTACAGCTTTTTGATAAACGCCCCAGGTGGCCTGGCACATCTTACCCACCTCGAACTTGTCCGCCACGGTACGCAGGGCGCCCGCGGCGCAGGAGGCGCGGTAGTCGCCGTCCTCCAGCATCTTTTTCATGGCCTGGGCCATGGACTCGGGGTCGTTGTACACCACCAGCGCGCCGCAGTCGGCGTCGGGGGGCAC
>JBJEUJ010000250.1:0-1862 GCA_051883775.1 Aristaeellaceae bacterium
ATCAAGCGCGCCTTCCGCCGCAAGGCCAAGGAGTGCCATCCCGACCTGCATCCCGACGACAAGGAAGCCGAGGAGCGCTTCAAGGAGCTGAACGAGGCCAACGAGGTGCTGTCCGACCCGGACAAGCGCGCCCGCTACGACCAGTTCGGCTTCAACGACCCGGCCATGGGCGGCAATCCCTTCGCCGGTGGGGCGGGCGGCTTCGACTTTGGCGGCATGGGCTTTGACAGCATCTTCGACATGTTTACCGGCGGCATGGGCGGCGCCTCCAGGCGGCAGGGACCCCAGCAGGGCAACGACCTGCGCTATGATCTGCGCATCACCTTTGAGGAAGCGGCCAAGGGCTGCACCAAGTCCTTCGACTTCTACCGCAACGAGAACTGCGAGGCCTGCAAGGGCACCGGCGCCAAGCCCGGCACCAGCCCCGTCACCTGCCAGATGTGCCACGGCTCCGGCCAGATCCGCCAGTCCGGCGGGTGGATGACCACCGTGCGCACCTGCCCCACCTGCGGCGGCACCGGCAAGGTGATCCAGGAGAAGTGCACCTCCTGCGGCGGCTCCGGCCGCACCCGCGTGCGCCGCACCGCCACGGTGAAGGTTCCCGCCGGCATCGACAACGGTCAGACCATTATCATGAACGGCCAGGGCGAGCCCGGGCTGCGGGGCGGCCCCAGCGGCGACCTGTATATCAACGTCATCGTCAAGCCCCACAAGCTCTTCAAGCGCGACGGCTACGACCTGCACCTGGATCTGCCCATCTCCTTCACCCAGGCGGCTCTGGGCGCGGAGATCGACGTGCCGACCCTGGACGGCAGCGTGAAGTACAAGATTCCCGAGGGCACGCAGACCGATACGGAGTTCCGCATCCGTGGCGCGGGCATCCAGCAGCTGCGCTCCTCCGGCAAGGGCGACCTGGTGGTGCATGTACGGGTGGAGATTCCCAAGCGGCTGACGGAAAAGCAGCGGGAGCTGCTGCGTCAGTTTGACGAGACCACCACCGGCAAGGAATACGACCAGCGCAAGGGCTTCTTTGACAAGGTGAAGGAGCTGTTCAACAACTGATGCACGGAAGGGTCATGGCACGCCATGGCCTTTTCCTTTGCCCGCGCACGGGCCTGAACAAGGAGGCAACCCATGCTGAATACGGAAAGGCTGTCGCTGCGTCCCGCCTCCCGGGAGGAAACGGAAGCGCTGATCGCCGCCCAGGAGGAGCCCGGCCTGCGCGCCGCCTATCGGGAGATGCTGGACGGGTGTCTTGCCCACCCGGAGCAGTGGCTTTGGTATGCACCGTGGCTGATCGCCCTGCAGGACGGCACATGCATTGGCGATGTGTGCTTCAAGGGGCTTGCCGGGGACGGCGCTGTGGAGATCGGCTACGGGATCAACGCGCCTCACGAGGGCCAGGGCTATGCCACGGAGGCGGTGGACGCCATGGTACGCTGGGCCCTCCGTCAGCCGGGCGTTACCCGCGTGGAGGCTGAGACGGAGCCCGGCAACGCCGCCTCCCAGCGGGTCCTGGCGAAATGCGGCTTCACCCCCACGGGGACTTTGGGCACGGAGGGGCCGCGGTTCGTTCGCCTGCCGTGAGATTCCCGTCGCAGCCATCCAGCCATAGCAAAAGCCCCGGCAGGTGATTGCCGGGGCTTTTGCCTGTGATGGGGCGGGTGCATTGCGGTGCAGCGTGTCTGTGGCGGGGGGCTGTTCTCTTGCAGCGCGCGGAATCCGCCGTTTCCCTCGCGGGCGAACTGCGTCGCCTGCTCGGAAACTCTCGCTTTTTTCCTTCCTTTGGAGTTGTTCTGAAGTGCAGCGCTGGGCTGCCGCGACATCCCTGCGCAGGGGCTAACGCCGCCCCTGCTACCAAA
>JBJEUJ010000251.1:0-1860 GCA_051883775.1 Aristaeellaceae bacterium
TACGGTATCGCTGCTTCTGGTGATTATCGGCGCGGTGAACTGGCTGCTGGTGGGTATTTTCCAGTTCGACCTGGTGGCGTGGCTGTTCGGGGGGCAGGGGGCGATTCTGAGCAGGATCATCTACTCGCTGGTGGGCATTGCGGGCCTGTGGTGCATTTCCCTGCTCTTCAAGGAGCGAAAAGCCTGACGGAGTGTCAAAAAAGTGGCCTGCGGCCACTTTTTTGAGTTTTGCACTCGCTCACTGGTCGGCGCGCAAGCGCGCCTCCCGGCCGTTCGCGAGTGTAAGGAAAGTTTTCCGCAGAGCGGAAAACGACCCGCCCCCGGGGCAAAGCCCCGGGATACGATTGCAGTCCTGCGGACGGCTTTTGGGCTGCGTGCCTGCTGCATGTTCGCCTTCCTGCGGACGGCTTTGGGGCTGCGCGCCTGCTTCGTGTTCGCTTTCCTGCGGACGGCTTTGGGGCTGCGCGCCTGCTGCACGTTCGCTTTCCTGCGGACGGCTTTGGGGCTGCGCGCCTGCTGCAAATCTTTTCTGTGAGGCAGATGCATCGCGCATTGCAGGTCATTCTTGACAATTCGGGCGCAAACCGTTACCATGGAGGCAGAGAAAATTCCCCGTGAAAGGACGGAAGCTGCCATGAAATACGTTGGTGCGGGCATTGTGCCTGCCGATATTCTGCTCCCCCGCCCGGACGTGTACCCCACCACCTGGGCCTGCGTGGCCTGCGACCAGTACACCTCCGAGCCGGAATACTGGGAGGATGTGGCCCTGCAGGTGGGCGAGGCGCCCTCCACGCTGAAGCTGATGCTCCCCGAGTGCTACCTGAGCGAGACGGCCCGGCGGGTGCCGGAGATTCACCGCACCATGGGCGAATACATGCAGGGCGGCGTGCTGCGCCAGGCCGTGACCGACGGCTTTGTGCTGGTGGAGCGCTCCACCCCCAGCGGCGCGCGGCTGGGCCTGGTCTGCGCAGTGGACCTGGAGCAGTACGACTTCACCCCCGGCAGCAGGAGTCTGGTGCGGCCCACGGAGGAGACCATCGCCGCCCGGCTGCCCGCGCGGCTGGAGATCCGCCGGGGCGCGCCGCTGGAGATGACCCACATTCTCCTGCTGATGGACGATCCCCTGCAGACGGTGGTGGAGCCCCTGTATGCGCAGCGGGAATCCCTGCCCCTGCTCTACGACTTCCCGCTGATGAAGAACGGCGGCCACCTGAAGGGCTGGGCCGTGGAGGGCGAAGGGTACAAGCAGCAGATTTTCGACGCGCTGATGACCCTCAAGGCCCGGCAGGGGGAGAATCCGCTGCTCTTCGCCGTGGGCGACGGCAACCATTCCCTGGCCACCGCCAAGGCCTACTGGGACGAGATCAAGGGCAGCCTGACCCCCGAGCAGCGCCTAACCCATCCCGCCCGCTACGCCCTGTGCGAGGCGGAGAACATCCACGACGACGCGCTGATCTTCGAGCCGATCCACCGGGTGCTGACCGGCGTGGATCCCTACGCCGTGATGCAGGACTGGACGCTGTACTGCCACGAGCGGGGCATGGACCTGAGCGAGATCACCGACCAGGGCGAGAGTGAGCAGGTGATGCAGGTGGTCTACAATGGCATGGAGGCCGTGGCCGCCGTCACCAACCCCGACGGTGCGCTGCCTGTGGACACCCTCCAGCGCTACCTGGATGATTTCCTGCGCCGTCACCCGGAGGCGGCCATCGACTACATCCATGGGGAGGACGTGGTGCGCAGGCTCTGCCAGGCCCCGGACGCCATCGGCTTCCTGCTGCCGCCGCTGGACAAGAGCGACTTCTTCCCCGCCATCCAGCGCTTGGGCGTGCTGCCCCGCAAGACCTTCTCCATGGGCCA
>JBJEUJ010000252.1:0-1853 GCA_051883775.1 Aristaeellaceae bacterium
CGGGCCACGCCGATCACCCGGCTGCCCTCGGCCAGCTTCATCACGCGCACGCCCTGAGCGTTGCGGCCGCACAGGCGGATGTCCTCCACCCGGGTGCGGATGATGGTGCCGTCGTCGGTGATCAGCAGCAGATCCTCCTCCGGGTTCACCAGCAGGAGCGCGGTCATGTCGCCGGTCTTTTCCGTCAGGTTCATGGCGCGGATGCCCTTGCCGTTGCGGCCCTGCTCCCGGTACTCGTCCGGGCTGGTGCGCTTGCCGAAGCCGCCCTCGGTGATGGTCAGCACCTCGCTGCCCGCGTTCACCGGGCACATGTCGATGATCTCGTCGCCATCCTCCAGGCGCATGCCGTGCACGCCCATGCTGGCGCGGCCCATGGGCCGGATGTGCGCCTCGTTGAAGCGGATGCACATGCCCTTGCGGGTGCCCAGCATGATCTCGTCCTGCCCGTCGGAGAGCTCAACGCCCACCAGCTCGTCGCCCTCCTTGAGGACAATGGCGATCAGGCCGTTCTTGCGCAGGTTGCGGAACTCGCCGAAGGGCGTTTTCTTGATCATGCCCTCCCGGGTGGCCATGACCAGGTTGTGCTCCGCCGTGGCCTCCGGCACGGGCACCATGCAGGTGACCTTCTCCCCGCCGGCGATCTGCAGCAGGTTGACAATGGCCGTGCCCCGGGCCTGACGGCCCGCCTCGGGAATCTGGTAGCACTTGATCATGTACACCCGGCCCAGGTTGGTGAAGAACATGATCTCGTCATGGGTGGAGACCACGCGCATCTGCACGGCGTAGTCCTCCTCCTTGGTGGTCATGCCGCTGACGCCCCGGCCGCCCCTGTGCTGGGCGCGGTAGGCGCTCTTGGTGATGCGCTTGATGTAGCCCTCGTGGGTGAGGGTGACCACCATGTCCTCCTCCTGGATGAGGTCCTCCACGTCGATCTCGCCCTCGATGGTGGTCAGCTCGGTGCGGCGGTCGTCGGCAAACTTGTCCCGGATGACGGAAATCTCCGTCTTGATCACGTCCATGAGCAGCTTCTCGTCGCCCAGGATGGCCGTCAGCCGGGCGATGGTACGCTCGATCTCCTCGTATTCCTCCAGCAGCCGGTCGCGCTCCAGGCCGGTCAGGCGGGCCAGGCGCATGTCCAGGATGGCCTGGGCCTGCTTGTCGGAGAAGTCGAAGCGCTCCATCAGGGCGGCCTTGGCGGTGGCGGTATCCTTGCTGGCGCGGATCAGCGCGACGATCTCGTCGATGTGATCCAGGGCCTTGAGCAGGCCGTCCAGGATGTGGGCGCGGGCCTCGGCCTTGTTCAGGTCGAAGCGGGTGCGGCGGGTGATGACGTCCTTCTGGTGCTCCAGGTAATAGTAGATCATCTCCCGCAGGGTGAGGATGCGGGGCTTGCCGTTCACCAGGGCCAGCATGTTCGCGCCGAAGGTTTCCTGCAGCTGGGTGTGCTTGTACAGGAAGTTCAGCACCACCTGGGGGTAGACGTCCTTCTTCAGCTCGATGACGATGCGCATGCCGTTGCGGTCGGACTCATCGCGGATGTCGCTGACGCCCTCCAGGCGCTTCTCATGCACCAGCTCGGCGATCTTCTCCACCAGCTTGGCCTTGTTGACCTGGTAGGGAATCTCCGTGACGACGATGCGGCTGCGGTTGCCGGGCATGGGCTCGATGTTGGTCTTTGCCCGGACGTCAATCTTGCCCTTGCCGGTGTAGTAGGCCTCGCGGATGCCCCTGCGGCCCAGGATGATGCCGCCGGTGGGGAAGTCGGGGCCCTTGATGTGCTCCATCAGGTCGTCGATGGTGCAGTCGGGGTTGTCGATCATGCAGATGACGCCGTCGATGACCTCCCGCAGGTT
>JBJEUJ010000253.1:0-9238 GCA_051883775.1 Aristaeellaceae bacterium
TTACGATATGTATGGCCAGAAGGTGCCCATGAGCCCCGACGACCATTTCATGGACCTGAAGCGCACCATTGCCGCGGTGGGCGGCAAGGCCAAGCGCATTACCGTCATCATGCCCATGCTCTACGGCGGACGGCAGCACCGCCGCTCCTCCCGGGAGAGCCTGGACTGCGCCATGGGCCTGCAGGAGCTGGTGCGCATGGGCGTGAGCAACATCATCACCTTCGACGCCCACGACCCCCGCGTGCAGAACGCCATCCCCGAGGGCGGCTTTGAGTCCGTGATGCCCTCCTACCAGATCCTCAAGGCGCTGCTGCACCGGGACAAGAACCTTCAAATTGACAAGGAACACCTGATGATCGTCTCTCCCGACGAGGGCGCCATCGACCGCAACATCTTCTATGCCTCCGTGCTGGGGCTGGATATGGGCATGTTCTACAAGCGGCGCGACTACACCCGCGTGGTCAACGGCCGCAACCCCATCGTCGCCCACGAGTACATGGGCAACTCCATGGAGGGCAAGGACGTGTTCGTCGCCGACGACATCCTCTCATCCGGCGAGTCCATCATCGACGTGGCCCGGGAGCTGAAGAAGCGCAAGGCCAACCGCATCTTTGCCGCGGCGACCTTCTCCCTGTTCACCAACGGCCTGGATCTGTACAACAAGGCCTACGAGGAGGGCCTGATCGACCGGGTCATCTCCACCAACCTGACCTACTGCACCCCTGAGCTGAAGGCGGCGCCCTGGTTCATTCAGGCGGACATGAGCAAGTTCATCTCCTACATCATCGCCACCCTGAACCATGACCGCTCCCTGAGCAAGCTCCTGAGCCCCTCCGACAGGATCCGCAACCTGCTCAAGCGCTACAACCAGGAGCAGATGGATTCCGGCATCAGGCTGGTGTAACAGGCATGGGAAAGCAGATTGTACGCGCCGCCCGCACGGGCGACGCGTTATCCTTGGCAGGGGTCAAGAGCCGCTATGTACGGGCGCTGTACCGTGGGTACCTCCCGGCGAACTTCCTCAAGCAGCTGCATGAAACCTACTACCTGGAGCAGGTGCAGGGCTGGCTGGCGGAAGGGCGACAGATTGAGGTGCTGGAGGCGGACGGCGTGGTGACCGGCTACGTGGCCTATGGCGCGGATCCTGAGGATGAGGGCTGCGGACTGATCCTGGAGGCGGCCATTCTGCCTGCCAGCGGCGGCATGGACAAGGCCCTGCTGATGAACGCGGTCATGGGCAAGCTGAAGGCCCGGTATGACCGGGTGCATGTGTGGACCATGCGGGACAACCTCCGCGCCCGGTTCCTGTATGACCACTTTGGCTTCCGGCGGGATGGCACGCAGCGCACCATGACTGTGGAGGGACAGAGCATGGACGTGATTCGCCTGACCTACACCGTGGGTCAGCCTACGGTGGATACCCTGGAGAAATGAGGCCCGTCCCGGCGACGGCAGACATAACGCCCGCAGAAGCCATGCTTCCCGGGCGTTTTTCACATGGAAGGAGGATGCTCCCGTGACCTGGATCAATCCCTTTGGCCTGGCGGTCGTGGCCGTGATGATGATCCCCAATATCATTTTTGCCATGAAGTGCAGGGACGGCTTTGCCAACCGCTGGCACAACCGCGTGGTGGAAGCGCTGGAGCAGGTGGGCCGCTTCAGCTGCTTCCTGTTCATGGTGGTGAGTGTGCCCGGCACGTGGCTGGGCTGGCCGTCGGATGAGGCCTTCGCCCTGTACTGCGCGGTGGATGCGGTACTGCTGGCGCTCTACTGCGCCGTGTGGGCCGTATGCTTCCGGCGGAGCAGCCTGTTCCGGGCCGTGGCGCTGTCGGTGATTCCCTCGGTCATCTTCCTGTTCAGCGGGGTGATGAGCCGCTCCCTGCTGCTGACGGCAGGGGCGGTGATCTTCACACCCTGCCATATCGCCATTTCCGTCATGAATGCGAAGTGACGCATGGTGATACGCCTCCGGCTTGCAGCAGGGCCTCCGCCGTTTCCGCCGGGGTCAGGCGGGTGATGTCCAGCCTGCGGGTGTTCAGCGAGGCGTAATGGCTCAGCCGCTCCAGACTCCGGGGAATTACGTCCGCCTGACGTAGACCCGCGTTCACGTCACGCTGCAGGCGGCGGATCAGCTCATCCTCCGTGCAGACAAGGGACAGCGTGTTCACCCGCACCCCCTCCAGCGGCAGCCGGGACAGGAGATCGTCCAGGATGGCCTGCTGATGCATCACCCAGCAGAACACCACATGCTCCACCGCCGTGCAGGCCAGATACCCCCGCAGCAGGTGGACAATGTTGTCCAAGACCAGGGCCTTTGTTTCCTCCGTGACGGTGAAGGGGCGAATTTCCCAGCACCAGTCGCCGTCCAGAAAAGCGCAGCGGGGCAGCCGCTTCTGCAAGAGCCTGCAGGCCGTGGTTTTCCCTACACCCATGGGCCCGCCAATGAGCCAAAGTGTCTTCATGATAAACCTCCCCCAAAGGATCGCGCCAGCGAAACGGGTCAAGGGGCGATGCCCCTGCGCGCAGGGATGTCGCGCCGACCCTAAATCCCCACACCCGCCCAAGCAAGAAAAGAAGTGGCCAAAGCCACTTCTTTTCTCATATGCGGATGGAAGCAGCCGCCAGGGCTTACTTCAGCATGCTCTCCTCCCAGCAGTCGTAGGGCTTCAGGCCCAGCAGCTGCGCCACGGTGGGAGCCACGTTGGCCAGGCCGAAGCCCGTGCCTTCCTTCAGCTCGTGCCGCGCGTCCTTGTCGTAGACGATGAAGGGCACGGGGTTCAGGCTGTGGGCCGTGCGGGGCGCAATGCCGCCCTTCTTGGTCTTTTCCAGCATCTGATCGGCGTTGCCGTGGTCGGCGGTCACCAGCAGGATCGCACCGGCCTCGTCGCAGGCCTTCTTTATGCGGGCCAGGCACAGGTCGACGGTCTCCACCGCGATCTCCGTGGCCAGGCAGTTGCCGGTGTGGCCCACCATGTCGCCGTTGGGGAAGTTGCAGCGGATGAAGCCGTACTCGCCCTTCTCCAGCGCGGCGATCACCAGGTCGGTGACCTCGGTGGCCTTCATCCAGGGGCACTCGTCAAAGGAGCGCACATCGCTGGGCACCTCAGCGTAGTCCTCCAGCGCATCGCATACCTTGCCGGAGCGGTTGCCGTTCCAGAAATAGGTCACATGACCGTACTTCTGCGTCTCGCTGCAGGCGTACTCCTTGATGCCCGCCTCCACCAGCAGCTCGGTGAGGGTGTGGGTGATCTTCGGGGGATTCACCAGATAGTGATGGGGGATGTTCAGGTCGCCGTCATACTGCAGCATGCCGGCGTACTTCACCTGAGGCACCACGCCCCGGTCGAACTTGTCGAAGGACGCGTCACCGTCGAAGGCCATCGAAATCTCCTGGGCGCGGTCGCCGCGGAAGTTGTAGAGGATCACGCTGTCGCCGTCAGCCATCCGGCCCACGGGCTCGCCGTTCTCCGCGATGACGAAGGCGGGCAGATCCTGGTCGATGACGCCCAGCTCGGCGCGGTAGGTTTCAATGGCATCCTTCGCGGAGGCAAACTGACGGCCCTCGCCGTGCACATGCACGTCCCAGCCCGCCTTGACCATGGCCCAGTTGGCCTGGTAGCGGTCCATGGTGATCTGCATGCGGCCGCCGCCGGAGGCGATCCGGCCATCGAAGGAGGCGTCGTTCAGCGCGGCGAGCGCATCCTCCAGCATCTGCACATAGTCCAGGGCGGAGGTGGCAGGCACGTCGCGACCGTCCAGCAGAATGTGGCAGCGCACGCGGGCAATGCCCTCAGCCTTGGCCTGCTTGAGCATGGCCAGCAGATGGTTGATGTTGGAATGCACGTTGCCGTCGGACAGCAGGCCGATGAAGTGCATCGTGCCCTCGCTGGCCTTCACCCCGGCCACCAGATCCTGCCACGCCTCGGAGGCGTACACGCTGCCGGACTCGATGGACTCGTTCACCAGCTTCGCGCCCTGGGAGTAGACCTGACCGCAGCCCAGCGCGTTGTGGCCGACCTCGCTGTTGCCCATGTCATCGTCGGAGGGCAGACCGACGGCGGCGCCGTGAGCCTTGATGACCTGGAAGGGGCAGGACGCCTTCAGCTCGTCCAGGGTGGGGGTGGTGGCCTTCATGACCATATTGCCAAGCTCGACGGGGGACTCGCCCACGCCGTCCATGACGACCAGAACAACGGGCTTCTTATCCATAGAAACAAGCAACCTCCTGTCAATGTCGTTGCAAGCGGCAAAAAGCCGCAAACCTTTACAAGATAAGGATAGAACAAAACCGCCCGAATGTCAATGATTCGGGCGGCCCACATGACAAAAATGTGTCAGCATCCGCGCACAGGGCACGCTTTTACCCCTCGGGCGGCTGATCCTCGCCGGCCTTGATTTCCGCCAGCACGTCCGCCAGGGGCACGAAATCCTCCGGCTGCTCGGCCTGGGGATCGGGAAGGGATGGTGTGGGCTCCGCCTCAGGCGTGGACTCCGGGGCGGGCGTAATGTCCGCGAAGGATAGCTGCTGCTCCTTCCGGGGGGCCTTGGGCTCCTTGGGCTTGGGCGGGGCCGTCAGCTCGCGGGGGAGCCGGACCGCCTTTTTCCGGCCCAGCTTGTCGCGGATGAAGGCCATGCTGTCCTCATAGGTGAAGGGGGTGCAGGGCAGGGCCAGGCGCATCCACCAGACGGGAGCGTAAAAGAGAATCAGCGTCTTTTCCGGCCAGAGCTGCACCCGGGCCACGTCCTTCCAGGCGATCTCCTGCTGGCTGAGCAGGAGCGTGGGCGTTTCCTCCGCCGGATCCAGCTGCTGCATCAGCCGGGGGGAGCGCAGGCGCAGCATCAGCTTCAGGGGCGTGGGGTTGGGCAGGTAGCAGCTGACGTGGACGCCCTTGCTGTCCACCACGCAGTCCAGCCAGTCCTCCCCCTGAAGGATGAAGATCAGCAGGACCGCCGCCGTGACCGTCACCAGCAGCAGCGCCAGGGCCTGGGGCAGCCCGCTGCGCAGGAGCGTCTCAATGCCCTGCGCGCCCCCAAGGAGGGCCTCCAGCAGCAGCGTCAGCACCAGCGCCAGGGCAGCCACCGGCAGCAGGATGCGCATCACCGCGTTCCAGCACATCCAGTCCCGCACGGGGGCGTGCTCCACGCACCAGGCCACCCGGGCGCTGGATCGGGCCAGCTTCCCGCCGCAGGATGGGCAGGTGTCGCCAACGGGCACATCGCGCCCGCATTTCTTGCAGTAGCATGTCATCGGCATGAGTGTTCCTCCTCGTGAGGACTATTGTAGCACGGATTGCCGGGGGTGGCAAACCTTTTGTCCCTGCAAAGCGTCTATTCTGATGGCGGAATTTGTCCGCCGGAAAGGATGATGCCCATGAAACGGCTGTGCCTGCTGCTGCTTGTGCTGCTGCTGCCCGTGATCGCGCTGGGGGAGGAGGCTGCCCTGACGGCGGAGGAGCTGGCGGAGATCGCGGCGCTGGACGCGGTGGAGGACATGACGGAGGATGCCTCCGGCCCGGTGTGGGAGGAACCGGCCCTGGCGGACTTCCCGCCGGATGCGCCCGCGGTGTACACCTGCAGGATCCTGGAGGATTCCAGCCTGTTTGCGGAGCGGTCGCTGGAGAGCGCCCGGCTGACGCGGAAGGCCGGCGGGCAGAAGGCCGAGGTGCTGTATGTGGGCAGCGAGTGGGCCGTCGTCCGCTGGGACG
Organism: Aristaeellaceae bacterium; assembly: GCA_051883775.1. Lineage (GTDB taxonomy): Bacteria > Bacillota > Clostridia > Christensenellales > Aristaeellaceae > UBA11524. The sequence continues at coordinate 5,706 of JBJEUJ010000253.1, forward strand.
GGATCACCGGGTACATCCTGCGCCGGAGGATTCACAGCGTGAAGCCCGTTGACCCCGTGCATACCCCGCCCTACGGCGTGCAGAAGAGCGCGTACATCGCCCGCACGGCAGACCTCTGCCCCGTGCGCCGGGCCATGAGCGGGGAGGCGGAGGCCTTCGTGACCCTGGAGGCAGGGACGCTTGTCAGTGTGTGGCGCTTCCGGGACGGCTGGGCCATTGTGCCCTATTGGCACACCTACGGCTACATTGACGCGCATCTGCTGACGGAGCTGATCCCCGTGTCCCCCACGGACGCGCCCCTGCGCGGGGACACGCCCATCGCGGCCTTCACCTCCTATTACAGCATGAAGAGCAGCAAGAGCAACCTGAACCGCATCAACAACATTGCCGTGGCCTGCAGGCGGATGAGCCGCACCCTTTCGCCGGGGAAGGAGCTGGACTTCAACCGGGACGTGGGCCCATACAACGCCGCCAACGGGTACAGAAAGGCCCCCGTGCTGATCAACGGCGAGACAGTGCCCGGCTACGGCGGGGGCACCTGCCAGGCGTCCTCCACGCTGTACAACGCCATGCTGCAGCTGCCGGGGGTGGAGGTGCTTCAGCGGCGGCCCCACGGCCCCTACGGCGCGTCCTACCTGCCCCACGGAGTGGACGCCGCCGTGGGCAATGACGAGCAGAACCTGCGCATCCGCAACGGGTATGATTTCCCCCTGCGCATCGAGGCCTTCTCCGTGGGGGACGGCGCGCTGACGGTGTGTGTCTACGCCGGGGAATGACCCTGCGCAGGGCGTTCCGGCAAAGAAAAAGCCGGATTCTCCATGCCGAAAATTTTGTGAAAAAATTATCGTTAAATTTGTGTCAAAATCGTTGACAACGTTTCCGGCATCTGTTACACTGTTCCGGGATTGAGGAGGGACGCCTCCGGAAATCCTTATGATAGCAAAAGAACTCACCAGCCACGACGACACGAAAAGGAGAGAGCGACATGGCGAAGGAATACCCCATCGTGGACAGTGTGGAGAGCTTTGAGAGGGCTCTGAAGCAGGTGCGCGAGGCTCAGAAGCAGTTTGCGACCTACACCCAGGAGCAGGTGGATAAAATCTTCCAGGCGGCGGCGCTGGCGGCCAACCGCGCCCGCATTCCGCTGGCCAAGATGGCCGTGGCCGAGACCGGCATGGGCGTGGTGGAGGACAAGGTCATCAAGAACCACTATGCTGCCGAATATATCTACAATGCCTACAAGAACACCAAAACCTGCGGCGTGATTGAGGAGAGCGACAGCTTCGGCATGATGAAGGTGGCCGAGCCCATCGGCGTGGTGGCGGCGGTTATTCCCACCACCAACCCCACCTCCACCGCCATCTTCAAGACCCTGATCGCCCTCAAGACCCGCAACGGCATTATCATTTCTCCCCATCCCCGGGCGAAGAAGTCCACCATCGAGGCGGCGAAGATCGTCCTGGAGGCCGCGGTGGCGGCCGGCGCGCCCGAGGGCATTATCGCCTGGGTGGACGTGCCCAGCCTGGAGCTGACCAACATGGCCATGAAGGAGGCCGACATCATCCTGGCCACCGGCGGCCCCGGCATGGTGAAGGCAGCCTATTCCTCCGGCAAGCCCGCCCTGGGCGTGGGCGCGGGCAACACCCCCGCCATTATCGACGACAGTGCGGACGTGCAGCTGGCTGTCAACTCCATCATCCACTCCAAGACCTTCGACAACGGCATGATCTGCGCCTCCGAGCAGTCCACCATCGTGCTGGACGGCGTTTATGACCAGGTGCGCGCCGAGTTCGCCGCCCGGGGCTGCTATTTCCTCAAGGGCGAGGAGCTGGACAAGGTCCGCAAGACCATCATCATCAACGGCGCGCTGAACGCCAAGATCGTCGGCCAGAAGGCCCACACCATCGCCCGCCTCAGCGGCGTGGAGGTGCCCGAGAACACCAAGATCCTCATCGGCGAGGTGGAATCCGTGGACCTGGCGGAGGAGTTCGCCCATGAGAAGCTGTCCCCCGTGCTGGCCATGTACCGCGCCCGGGACATCGACGACGCCTTTGACAAGGCCGAGCACCTCATTGCCGACGGCGGCTACGGCCACACCTCCTCCATCTACCTCAACCCCATCACCCGCAAGGAGCTGATCGACCGCTTCGCTGCGCGGATGAAGACCTGCCGCATCCTGGTCAACACCCCCTCCTCCCAGGGCGGCATCGGCGACCTGTACAACTTCATGCTCACCCCCTCCCTGACCCTGGGCTGCGGCTCCTGGGGCGGCAACTCCGTCTCCGAGAACGTGGGCGTGAAGCATCTGCTCAACATCAAGACCGTCGCCCAGAGGAGGGAGAACATGCTCTGGTTCCGCGCACCCCAGAAGGTGTACATGAAGAAGGGCTGCCTGCCCGTGGCCCTGGACGAGCTGAAGAACGTCATGGGCAAGAAGAAGGCCTTCATCGTCACCGACTCCTTCCTGTACAACAACGGCTACACCAAGCCCATCACCGACAAGCTGGATCAGATGGGCATCACCCACACCACCTTCTTCGACGTGGCTCCCGACCCCTCCCTGGCCTGCGCCAAGGAAGGTGCCAAGGCCATGGCCGCCTTCCAGCCTGACTGCATCATCGCCATCGGCGGCGGCTCCGCCATGGACGCGGGCAAGATCATGTGGGTGATGTACGAGCACCCCGAGGTGGACTTCCTGGACATGGCCATGCGCTTCATGGACATCCGCAAGCGCGCCTACACCTTCCCGAAGATGGGCGAGAAGGCCTACTTCATCGCCGTGCCCACCTCCGCCGGCACCGGCTCCGAGGTGACCCCCTTCGCCGTGATTACCGACGAGCGCACCGGCGTGAAGTATCCCCTGGCGGACTACGAGCTGATGCCCAACATGGCCATCATCGACGCGGACGTGATGATGAACGCCCCCAAGGGCCTGACCAGCGCCTCCGGCATCGACGCGCTGACCCACGCCCTGGAGGCCTACGCCTCCATGATGCAGACCGACTTTACCGACGGTCTGGCCCTGCAGGCCACCAAGCTGATCTTCGACTACCTGCCCCGCTGCTATGACGACGGCGCGCACGATCCCGTGGCCCGGGAGAAGATGGGCAACGCCGCCACCATGGCGGGCATGGCCTTCGCCAACGCCTTCCTGGGCGTGTGCCACTCCATGGCCCACAAGCTGGGCGCGTTCCACCACCTGCCCCATGGCGTGGCCAACGCCCTGCTGATCGAGGAGGTCATCCGCTTCAACAGCGAGGAGGTTCCCGCCAAGATGGGCACCTTCCCCCAGTACGCCTATCCCCACACCAAGCGCCGCTACGCCGAGGTGGCCGAGAGCCTGAACCTGGGCGGCGTGAGTGACGACGAGAAGGTGGAGAACCTGATTGCCGCCGTGCACGCTCTCAAGCAGCGGGTGGGCATCAAGGACACCATCCGCGACTATGGTGTGGATGAGGAGAAGTTCCTCGCCACCCTGGACGAGATGGTGGAGCAGGCCTTCGACGACCAGTGCACCGGCGCGAACCCCCGCT
>JBJEUJ010000254.1:0-1851 GCA_051883775.1 Aristaeellaceae bacterium
GCATGATGAAGAAAGCAACCTGGTGGCAGACGGCGCTGCTGCTGGTTTTCGCGGCGCTGCTGCTGTTCGCCCAATGGCAGGTATACCTGGTGGGCGACCATCTGCAGTACCTGATTCCCGCCCCCGCGCCCGCGGCGGACAACGGCGGGGAGGAGGACAATCCGCCGCCGCCCAACCGCCAGCTGAAGGAAATGCAGGAGAGCCTGGACAGCGTCACCGAGGAATGGCAGGGCGTCATGGCCCGCTGGACGCTGACGGGCATGGTGGACAGGGCGTCCTTTTCCGGCAGCGCGGGCAGCGCCACGGGCCGCCTGACCCTCATGGGGAAGGACGGCCTGACGGTGCAGCCCCTGTACCTGCGCAGCGGGCGGCTGTTTCAGCCGGATGAAATCAGGAACGGCGACAGGGTCATCCTCCTGGACGAGCAGCTGGCCCTTGAGCTGTTCCGGGTATCCGAGCCCATCGACCGGGAGGTGCAGCTGAACGGCGCGACCTACCGGGTCATCGGCATTGTCCGCCACGCAAAGCGCGTGGGCGACCTGACGGAGTACGGCGCGTACATCCCCCTGAACAGCGTCATCGACCAAAGCGTCGCCCTGGACGCGCTGATGGTGGAGGCCGAGCCCCTCAAGGGCGTGGGCGCGTCGGTGGCCTTCAGCAATGTGATGGCGGTGTGGCAGCCCGGCGGCACGGTGATCGACCTGGGCAAGGAGGGCATGGCGGCGGGGCTGTGGCTGCGGGTGCTTGTGTTCCTCGCGGCCATGACGGCGGTTTTGCGGCTTATCCGCTGGCTGAATCATCAGGTGGGGGACTATGCCCGGCGGTACCGGGCGCAGCTGCAGGCGCGCTACGCGGTGCGGCTTATGCCGGAGCTCATCGGCGTGATCCTGCTATTCATCCTGGGCTACGGCGCGGCGGCGGCGCTGATTGCGCTGGCCATGAACTACATCATTCAGCCCGTGTACACCTTTACCGAGTGGATTCCCGCCGTGCTGGTGGAGTGGGAGGACATTGCCGCCGCCTTCTGGAAGGTATGGCAGACGCCTGCCACCCTGCGGGAGCTTCGCAGCCCGGAGCTCATCCGCCTGCGCTGGCTGACGCTGATGACCCAGGGCTGCTCGGCGGGGGCAGGGGTGCTGCTGGCGCTTCGCTATGCCAAGATGCGCACCGCCCACGAGGCCACGGCGGAGAGCCTGCGCGCGCTGCAGCGGCAGGGCGTGGCGGTGTCCGTGCTGCGGACGAAGCGGCCCATCGCCATGGCGGATGCGGGCTACGTGGCTCTGCCGGGCGGAACCATGGCGCGGATCATCGACGCGCAGCAGGTGCTGCGGTCGCTGCACGTTCCTGCCGTGGAGGGCAGCTTCATCCTGGAGGTGACGGATGCGCTGATTCGCGCGAACAACACCCGCTGGCAGATCAGCTGCGCCGGGGACGTGATGACCTTGAAGGAAACCCGGAAGGAGTGGGACATGCAGGTCAGCATTTCCGCCCTGACGGAGATTGTTTACGGGGATCAGACCCTGACGGACTATGTGGAGTGCAGCGGCGGATGCGTGCTGCGCCAGCATGTTCCGCTGATGGACGCGCTGTTTGACGCCGGGCTGACGCTGACCACCGCCGGGGAGACTGCATAACAGGCAAACGAACAGTATGCATCTGCCGGATCCGTTCGCTATGAAAGGAACGGATCCGGCACTTTCTTTTGGGATAGTTCGCGTTTTCCCAAAGAAGCAAAAAAGTTTGAAAAAATGTCGAAAAAGGTGTTGACAAAAGATCGTACAGGTGATATTATGTTCAAGCTGACTCGCGAGAGCGGCCAGCACCGAACCTTGAAAACGATACAGAAACAAC
>JBJEUJ010000255.1:0-9219 GCA_051883775.1 Aristaeellaceae bacterium
CGTGACCTGCGCCGGGTACTTCCTGGGCCTGCCGGAGAAGCCCATCGAGCATGTGATCATGGAGGACGTGAGCATCGCCTGCGGGGCGGATCCCACGCCCATGCAGCCCGCTATGGCCGGCGGCGTGGAGACATGCGCCCGCAAGGGTGTGGTGGCGGTCAACGTGGATGTGATCACCATGAAGAACGTGACCATCACCGGGCAGGAGGGCGTGCGCCTGGCCTGCGACGGCGTGGGCGAGTGCAACGAAGAGTAAAGTACTGCAGGGGAACGCGCCAGCGAAAATGGGTCAAGGGGTGAAACCCCTTGCGCGGGTGCAGGGGCGGCGTTAGCCCCTGCGCAGGTCCGGGCGGCAGCCCGGGCGCGACGGAAAAGAACGGTTCAAAGGAACAGAAAAAAGCGCGAGTTTCCGAGCAGACGACGCAGTTCGCCCGCGACGGAAACGGCAGGCTCCGGGGCTTGCATCGGAGCAGTCCCCTCAAGCGCGGGAGCGTATCAGGCGTTCCCGCGCCTTTTCATGCCTGCGGGCATTGTTCTGCATGTGTTTTCCGCTTGCAAATGGAAGTGAGATGGGGTACAATACGGTTGATTCGTATCAGGCAGAGTAGCTGCTGGCGCGTTAAGTGCTCATGAACGGGGAGTTGTCATGAGACGAAGCCGGGTTTCCGGCGCGGTGCCTGCGGCGCATCCCGCTGCTCAGGTGCTGCCTCCTGCGGGTCAAAATTGATTCAGGAGGCGGTATCATGTCGCAATCCGTTTTTTGTGCATCCTATTGGAAATCCAGCGCCCGGATCACCACCTACAAGCTGTGCGTGATGGGCATTCTTGTCGCGCTGCAGATTCTGCTCAGCCGCATCACGGCTATCTCCGTGGGCAACTGGCTGCGGATTAGCTTCGGATTCCTGCCCAACGCCGTGGCGGGCTACCTGTTCGGCCCGGTGGGCGGGCTGCTGGTGGCCGTGGTGGGCGACGCGCTGGGCACGCTGCTCACCGGCCAGGTCATCAACCCGGGGCTCTCCCTGGCCACGGCCATCAGCGGGCTGCTTTATGGCCTGTTCCTGTACCGGCGGCCCCTGTCCTGGGTGCGGGTGATGCTGTGCCTGATGGCGGTGTCGCTCTTCTGCCACTTCCTGCTGAACACCTATTTCCTGGCGGCGGCGGGCTACATGGCGGTGTCGGACGGGTCGGACTGGCCTGCCCTCTGCCGGAGCCTTGTCATGCCCATCTACGGCGAGGGCGCGACCTTGCCCGCATGGATCAGCGTGTGCAACCGGCTGATCAAGCAGGTGGCTGTGTATCCGGTGAATGTGGTGATGCTGTATCTGATGCTGCGGGGATTGAAGCGCATGCCCAAGTCAATCATCCGCGCGTGATGGAAGGAGATCTGCCATGCCCTCCGTGTCCAAGAAGGCGATTCTGGCCGAGCTGCAGCGGCTTTATCCCGACGCCCGGCCCGAGCTGAACTTCACCAACCCTTACGAAACCCTGGTGGCGACCATGCTTTCCGCCCAGTGCACCGACAAGCAGGTGAACAAGGTTACTCCCGCCGTGTTCGCCCGCTATCCGGACGCGGTGAGCATGGCGGCGGCCTCGGTGGAGGAGCTCTACCCCATGGTGAAGAGCTGCGGATTCAAGAGCAAGGCCGGGAACATCATCGAGGCATGCCGCCTGGTGGTGGCCCGCCACGGGGGCGAAATTCCCCACACCATGGAGGAGCTGACCGCCCTGCCCGGCGTGGGCCGCAAGACCGCCAATGTGGTGCTGGCCAACGCCTTCCACATTCCCGCCCTGGCGGTGGACACCCATGTGTTCCGGGTGAGCAACCGTCTGGGTCTGGCCGACGCCAAGGATGTGGAGAACACCGAGAAGCAGCTGATGCGGGCTATCCCCAAGAGCGACTGGTGCCAGGCCCATCACTGGCTGATCTTCCACGGGCGGAGGGTATGCAAGGCTCAGCATCCTCTGTGCGAGGAATGCACCCTGCGGGACATGTGCAGGGACATGCGGGAGCGCCGCAAGGCGGAGAAGGCCGCCGGCAAGGGCAAGGCAACGGCGCAGGCGTGACGCATTGACAGGACAGCAAATGCCGGTCATCCGAGAGGATGACCGGCATTTTTGTGTCAGGGAAGGGGGGAAATCGTTCGCTGACCTGGTGCATTGCGAACCTGCCGTTTCCGGCGCGGGCGAACTGGCGCCGCCTGCTTGGAAACTCGCGCTTTTCTTTTCCTTTTTGTTGATTCGTTGTGCTGCGCTGGGCCGCCCCTGCCCCTGTGCATGGGGCATCGCCCCTTGACCCGTTTCGCTTCGCGGTTCCGTGGGGTTACTCCCAGAAGCACAGCTGGAAGCAGGGATAGGAGGTAGTCTTTTCCTCGGAGGTGACCTCGTAGGAGCCGATACACTGGGCGTAAAGCTTCTGCTGGTCACCCACCTGGAAGGGCGGCTCCTCGTCGGCAATGACCACAACGATGTTCTTGTAGGTTTCCTTCGACTTGGTCATGGCCATGAAGATGATCCACTCGTCGCCGGAGGGAATGATGTCCGTGGCGTAGAGGGTGTAGACCATGTAACGGCCGGTGTAGCCGGTGAGCTTGCTGGTGAGGGTGGAGTAGGCGGGCTTCACCGCCGCGTCGCGGATCTGCTGCCGCTTTTCGGCCTCGGAGAGGGTGCGGTTGGCGTTCAGGACAAAGCGGCGGGTGCTCATGCCCTTCTTGGAGAACACCAGGGTGATCTCGTAATCGCCCTCGGCAGAGGTGTCCACGGAGAAGGAGAACTTGCCGCTGTTGTTGGTGGTGACCTGCTTGTCGTAGCTGCCGGCGCCCTCCACAATGCACTGGACGGTCACGTTCTTGACGGTGGTGCCGGAGATGACGGTCTTGTCGGCGGACAGGGCGGCGACGGAGGACGTGTCGGTCAGGCTCAGGCCGCTGCTCTCGTCCAGGTTCACGGGCAGGAGCGTCTTCTGGTAGGTGGTGGTGTCAAAGACGATCTCCTCGGTGACCACGTCGCCGTTCTCCACGGTGAGGGTCATCAGCCATACGCCCTCATCGGGCAGGGTGACGGGAATGGAGAAGGCCCCCTTGCTGGTGGCGGTGGTCTCATAAATAATGGGGTCGGGGGAGGACATGCGCATCACCACGCCGATGATGTGCAGCCCCGCGTCGCAGGTGCCCTTGACGGTGAAGGAGCCGGTGCTGGTTTCCGCCGGGGGCTTGCTGGTAAACTGCAGCTTGGACACGGCGGTGGCAGGCTTTTCCAGCACCTGGGTGAAGTGCCAGGTCTGCATGACGCTGCTCAGGGCGTTGCTGTCGGCGGTTTTCAGGCTCCGGCCGAACACCTGGTAATCCACGGTGATGGTATAGCCGTTGCGGATGGTGCGCCGGGCGTAGCCGCGGATGGTTTCGCCGTCAAGCACCCGCTTGTACTTGAGCACCAGGAAGCGGCCGTACTGCGTGGTTTTCTTCCACTCGGCGGACTGATAGGTCCAGCCGTCGCCCCGGGTGTTCTTCAGGTGGCTGGTGCGGTAGGCGGAGCGCATCTGCGTGGTCTGCGCGTCCACGTCGAAGTACTGCAGGGCTTCCTCATCCTGCACAGCGGTGATCTCCAGGCACACGTCCTTGTCGCTGTTCCAGGCCTGGAGCAGCACGCCGCGTTCAGCCCAGTCCTCCAGCAGGGCGTCCTTGGTGGTGCCCATGTTGGATACCCATTCCGGGTGCAGGTCCAGGTTGCCCGGGGTGAGCAGGATATACGCGTCGGGAATATCCACCGTCGCATGGATACCGTCCAGCGTGACGGTTTCGGCGCAGGCCGTGGTCAGCAGCAGCGCGCACAGGGCTGCCGTAAGGAGGAAGAACAGCTTTCGCATGGAGGTCACCAGCCTTTTCCTGAGGTATGGTTGCGTCAAGGGCATAACTGCCCATTGCATTATACCACACACTCTGCGGCCGTGCAAGAAAGGTTGTAACAAATGCATCGCGCGGGCCCGGGAAGCTTGTCCCCCCGCCGGGCAGGCAGCGCGGAGGCGCCGCCCGGATGGCTCAGCTGCCCTTGCGGCGGCGGGAAAGCAGCCGAAGCAGCCCGCCCAGCGCCCGGGGCGCCTTGACGCACACCATGCGCACGCTCATGCCCTCACCTCCCTGATGCCGAATGGTTGCAGCCTATCCCCGGGACAGGTGGATCAGCGCGCAGCCGGCGGCAATCAGCAGTACGCCCGCCAGCGCGGCCCAGGCCCACCCCGGGATGCACAGGAACATCAGCAGCAGCCCCGCCGCCAGCAGAATGACGCCCACCACCGCCAGCGGCTGCATGGTGCGGCTGCGGCGGGGAGGTCCCGGTCTCCGTTTGCGACAATCGCACATGGCCATCCCCTCGTTTCACTCCCAGCCTATGCAGGGAACGCCGCACAGTGACCAGGCCCGGAAAATTTTCCGTGTACGGGGATGGATAGGCGGCACGGATACGGGCATGCTAAGCATACACAGGCGAGGGGAGGCGATAGGCATGAACAGGAGCATGGCCGTACGTGGCTGGAGGCCGGAAAAGCCGAAGCGGCGGCGGGGTCTGCTCCGGGCTGCGGCGGCGCTTGCGGCGGGGATGGCGGCGCTGTGCCTGCTGGCCGTTCGCCCCCGGGAGGACGCGCATCTTCAGCAGGCCATGGCGGCGGAGGAAGCCGCAGCGCAGCCAATGCTGCCGGAGAACGTGATCACAGCCCTGCCTGCGGGCGAAACCCGGCGGCTGACCATCACCACCCAGCGGCTCAAGCAGGGGCGGATGCTGCTGGTGGACGAGGAGCATCCCATTCCCGAGGGGGTCGAACCGGAGGACGTGTTCGGTGTGCTGACCTACGCCCGGGGGCGCATTGCCTGCCGGGATCAGCAGGCGGCCCTGGGCCGGGAGACCCTCGCCGCCCTGGAGGACATGTGCGTCCATGCCCGCAACAGCGGCATGAGCTTCATTACCGTGTTCGCCGGGTGCCGCAGCCGGGAGCAGCAGCGGCTGCTGCTGCTGGAGAAGATCGGCGAGCTGAGCCGGAGCATGACCATGGAGGAGGCCGTCGCGGAGGCCAAGCGGTTCGTGCCGCCGTCGGGCTGCTCGGAGCATCAGCTGACCCGGTCGGTGGACATCCGCATCTGCCTGGGGTGGAACCTGCCGCCACGCACCGAGCCCCTTACGGATTCCCCCCAGGGGGCGTGGGTGGTGGAGCATGCCTGGGAGTACGGGTTCATCCAGCGCTGGCCGGACGCCGATCCCGCCCTGGACGATCACCGCCCCTACTGCTTCCGCTACGTGGGCAAGACCCACGCCATGCTCATGCACACGCTGGGCATGACCATGGAGGAATACCTGGCGCTGCTGCGGGACAGGGGCGTCGTGACCCTGCTGGATGAAAACGGCGCTCCCGTGGCCACGGCCATGTGCGCCGGGGCAGGGGAGCGCCATACGGTGTTTGAAGTGCCGGGTGATGTGGAGCTGGACGACGCCAGCCTGGACAACACCGGCTGGGCGGTGATCTGCTTCACCTATCCGTCCAGGGGGTGACGGCCAGGGGGGAAGATCACCCGGCGCACCCGGCCCACCAGCATGCTGCGGGGGAGCGGCCCGATGCGTCGGCTGTCGTTGGAGCTGTCCCGGTTGTCCCCCAGGACGAAGTACTCATCCTCGCCCAGGGTGCGGGCGGGCATCCGGCGGCGGAAGCGGCACCGGGCGGGATCCAGGTAGGGTTCCTCAAGGGGCTCGCCGCCGATGTGCACCACGCCCTCGATGATTTCGATGGTCTCCCCGGGCAGGCCGATCACACGCTTGACGAAGGACTGGCGGATCAGCCTCCACCGGTCCATGTACCGCCCGGGATAGTGGCAGATGACCACATCCCCGCGCTTCGGCTGGCCCAGGCGGTAATCCAGGCGGCTGACCAGCAGCCACTGGCCCGTGCGCAGGGTGGGCTGCATGCTTGAGCCCTTGACCCGCGCAAGCTCCACCACCGTCAGGCGCAGAAGGACGGCCAGCGCCAGCATTGCCAGGAAAAGCATCACATCCCCGATCATGGGCCGCCGTCCTTTCTTGCGTCGTGGGTGCGTCAGCCCTGCTGCGCGGGGTCGGGCCCCTGGGAAAGCACCTTCTTGCGCCGCTTGAGGAAGGTTTCCCGGTCCATCATGACGATGCGCCCGCAGCCGGAGCAGCGGATCTTGATGTCCGCGCCGGTGCGGATGACCGTCCATTCGCTGGAGCCGCAGGGGTGCTGCTTGCGGGTGAGCACCACGTCGCCCAGCCGGATTTCCTGGGCCGTATCCATGTGCGTTCACATCCTTTGGTGGTATGTCATGATTGATTATACATGCTTTCCGCCCGGCTTGCAAGGCAAAAGCGCGGCGGCCAATGCGCCGCGCGTTGCATTTTCCTCCCCGGACTGCTATAATAGGGGCACGGATGATACGGGAGGCGGTCTGGGTGGCGAGGGCGACGGATCCGGTGGGCGTGTTTGACAGCGGCGTGGGCGGCATCAGCGTGCTGGCGGAGATGCGCCGGGTGCTGCCGAAGGAGGAGTTCCTCTTTTATGGGGACACGGCCCATGCGCCCTACGGCACCAAGCGGCCCGAGGAGGTCATGGGCTTTGTCCGGGGGGTGATGGCCCACCTGACGGACAAGGGCGTGAAGGCGGTGGTCATCGCCTGCAACACGGCCACCAGCGTGGCGGCGGAGGAGCTGCGCCGCAGCTGCGATATGCCCATCATCGGCATGGAGCCCGCCCTGAAGCCCGCCCATGAGCTGCGCCACGGCGGGCAGATTCTGGTGCTGGCCACGCCCATGACGCTGCGCCTGCCCAAGTTCCAGCATCTGATGGAGCGCTACGGCGAGGGTGTGGAGCCGCTGCCCTGCCCGGGGCTGATGGATCTGGTGGAGCGGGAGGATTTCGCCCAGGCCCGGCGGTACCTGCAGGAGCATTTCGCGCCCTTCGACATGGGGCGGGTGGACGCGGTGGTGCTGGGCTGCACGCATTATTCCTTCCTGCGGCCGGTACTCAGGGAGCTTCTGCCCGGGGCTGTGCCCGTGCTGGACGGCAACCAGGGCACGGCCCGGCAGCTGGCGCGGGTGCTGGCGGCGCGGGGACTTCTGAACCCGGACGGTGCGGGCAGCGTCACCCTGGAGACCAGCGGCGACCCGGCGGTGGCCATTCCCGTGATGGAGCGGCTGCTGGCCCGGGCGTGAGAAAAGCATATTCATCAGGCGGAGGGCCGGGCGGCTCCCCGCCTTTTTACGATGGGAAAAAGCCCGCAAGCGGGTCTTTCACGGCAAAAAAGTTTATAGAATTTTGACAAAGATAGATTTTCTGGGAAATTAACTCTTTTCTTTTGGCAACAACCATGATACAATGATACCATCGTGTGAAAAGTGTCTGTGCGTTCACGTTTTATCGGAGCTGTTCCATATTCTCCGCGCAGGCGTATTCATCAAAAATCAAGTTCAACAGGAGGAGTGTACCATGGCTGAATACATCACGACCAATATCAGGAACATCGCCCTCATGGGACATGGCGGCGAAGGCAAAACCACCTTGACGGAGGCTATGCTGTTCGCCGCGGGCATTATTGACCGCCAGGGCAAGGTCGAGGATGGTACCACGGTGACCGACTTCGAGCCCGAAGAAAACAAGCGCAAGTGCTCCATCAGCGCCGCCTGCGCGCCCATCGACTGGAACGACAAGATGCTCAACATTATCGACGTGCCCGGCTATTTCGACTTCGTGGGCGAGATGGTGGGCCCCCTGCGCGTGGTGGAGACGGCGTGCATCGTCGTCAGCGGCGTGACCGGCATCAGCGTGGGCGCCGAGAAGGCCTTCACCCATGCGGTGAAGCAGGGCGTGGGCCGCATGTACGTTATCAACCAGATGGACCGCGAGCATGCCAGCTTTGACAAGGTTATCCAGCAGCTGCGCGAGCGTCACGGCAGCTGCGTGGTGCCTGTGCTGATGCCTATCGGCGAGGGCGACAGCTTCCGCGGCGTGGTGAACGTGCTGGAGAAGAAGGCCTACGAGGGCGCGTACAAGAAGAGCGTGGAAGTCCCCATGCCCGAAAACATGAAGGACAAGGTGGACAGGGCCTTCGAGTACCTGGCTGAGCAGGCCGCCGCTGCGGACGACGATCTGATGATGAAGTACCTGGAGGAAGGCGAGCTGAACTACGAGGAGATTCTGCTGGGCTTCCGCAAGGGCATGAAGGACGGCAGCATCGTGCCTGTGTGCGCCTGCTCCGCGCTGACCGGCGTAGGCATCGCCCGCACCATGGACCTGATGGCCAAGTATCTGCCCTCTCCCGCCCATGACGGCATCGAGCATGTGGGCTTCAATCCCCGCAACGGCGAATCCCAGGTGCGCGTGTGCAAGGACGAGCAGCCCTTCTCCGCCTTCGTGTACAAGACCATCGCCGACCCCTTCGTGGGCAAGCTGTCGCTGTTCCGCATCTTCTCCGGCAAGCTGACCAGCCAGACCATCCTCTACAACGTCAACAAGGACAAGACCGAAAAGACCGCCGGCATCTATATCCTGCGCGGCAAGAAGCAGATCGCCAAGCAGGTGCTCCACGCCGGCGACCTGGGCGCCCTGTCCAAGCTGCAGTATACCGCCACCGGCGATACCCTGGCGGATTACAGCAACCCCATCCAGTATCCCGGCCTGGCCTTCCAGCCCCCGTGCATCAGCAAGGCTGTGTACGCCGCCAAGCAGGGCGAGGAGGACAAGGTGTTCTCCGGCCTGAACCGTCTGATGGAAGAGGATCCCTCCATCACCCTGGAGAAGAATCCCGATACCTTTGAGACCCTGCTGTCCGGCCAGGGCGAAATGCACCTGGACGTGATCCGCAACAAGCTGGCCGCCAAGTTCGGCGCCAACGCCGTGCTGCAGGATCCCAAGATCCCCTACCGTGAGACCATCCGCAAGGCCGTCAAGGTGCAGGGCCGCCACAAGAAGCAGTCCGGCGGCCATGGCCAGTTCGGCGATGTGTGGATCGAGTTCAGCCCCATCGTGGACAGCGACGAGGAATTCGAATTCGTGGACGCTGTGGTGGGCGGCGTGGTGCCGCGCAACTTCATTCCTTCCGTGGAGAAGGGCCTGCGCGACAACATCAAGAAGGGCGTCCTGGCCGGTTATCCCATGGTGGGCCTGCGCGCCAAGCTGTACGACGGCTCCTACCACCCGGTGGACTCCTCCGAAATGGCCTTCAAGACCGC
>JBJEUJ010000256.1:0-9212 GCA_051883775.1 Aristaeellaceae bacterium
AGCGCCGACACCTTCTGGAACGTGGAGGACGATCCCCGCACCACCGTGCGCATCAGGCGGGACAGCAAGAGCGCCGCGGAGGGGGCCGAGGGCTCCCAGACTCACCGCATTGTCCGCACGGACTGGGACGATTCCCGCTCCTACGACCCCCTGTGGGAGGAGACGGAGGTCTACGGCGCATGGCAGCTGCCCCAGTCCACCCAGCTCACCGGCCGTCTGCCCTCCCGGGCCCGGGGGCTGCGGCGCATCGCCCGGTTCCTGGCCATTGTGCTGATGGCAGGCGTGGTGGGGCTGTGCGGCTTCTTCGGCTTTGAGTACTTCAAGGCCCGGCAGGCCGAGGCGAAGGAGCAGAACCGCCCCTCCGTCACCGCCTCCATCAAGGATGACCTGGCCGCCCACACCATCCTGATTCCCGGGGAGGACGGCACGCAGATCTACATCCGCGAGCTGCATGCCTCCTACATCGTCACCGGGGGCTTCGCCACGGTGGAGGTGGCCGACCACACCTGGTATGACGATCTGGTGGACTTTGTGGGCGAAACCATGACGGTGACCCTCACGCCCTTCGTCAAGACCTCCAGCGGCCGCCAGCAGCCCCTGGATCCCATTGAATACGATATATCCATCCCCCTGAGCCCCATCTCCCTGGACACCCCCGACGGATTGCGCACCGAGGTTTCCACCGCCATGTACACCATGAAGCTGACCGTGCGCCCCGGCTCCACCGTCACCATCAATGGCGACGACGTGTCCGACACCGTCTCCTCCGAGACCGGCGTCCTCTCCTATAACGCTACCGTACAGCCCATTGGCGACAACGTGTTTGACATTCGCGTGCGCAGCCAGTACTGCCGGGAGAACCAGCTGCTGGTCACCCTCTACCGCGAGCCCCAGGAGATTCCCCTCGACCTGTCCGCCGACACCTACACCTCCACCACCGCCCAAACCATTGAGATCCGCGCCACCACCCTGCCCGGCGCCACCGTGGAGGTGCTGACCCCCCATGCCGACCTGAACATCACCAACGTGGACTCCACGGGCGAGTTCTCCTTCAACGCCATCTTCGACCACTATGGCGACAACACCATCACCATCACCGCCGCCATGGAGGGCAAGAAAACCTCCACCGTGAACTACGTGGTCTACTATGTGCCCGAGCCCGACGTCTACACCCCCAAGGCCTGGCCCCTGGACGCGGCGGGCTATTCCGAGCTGCTGAGCAACATCACCGTGCGCGTGGCCAGGTCGCAGGTGTATCTGGCGCAGGGCACCATCCAGTACTTCGTCAGCGAAAAGCCGCAGATGGCGGTCATCAACACCAGCGCGGACGGCCAGGGCCAGCCGGTGCTGGTGGAGAACTTCACCAAGACTACCTGGGAGGTGGGCAAGTCATACCGCATCTACGGCGACGCCTACGGCACCTACAACGGCATGCCCTGGCTGGCAGCCCGCTACACCTATTGACCCCGAACGGAGGATTCCATGCTTGATCTGCTGATTATCGGCTCCGGCCCCGCTGCCTGGAGCTGCGCCCTCACCGCCCGCAAGCGCGATCTTGCCTGCGCGGCGGTGGCGTCCGGCGCAAGCACCGGCTGGCTGGCCAGGGCTGAGCGCATCGACAATTATCCCGGGCTGCCCGGTGTGTCCGGACAGGAGCTGCTTCGCCTTTTCCGCCAGCAGGCGGAGGATGCCGGGGCCTGGGTGATCCCCGGGGTGGCCCGGCAGGTGCAGCCCCTGGGCGATACCTTCATGACCCTGGTGGGCAACGACGTGATTGAATCCCGGGCGGTGGTGCTGGCCATGGGCGCGGCCAAGCCCCGGCTGCTCCCCGGCGAGGAGGAGCTGCTGGGCCAGGGCGTGAGCTGGTGCGGCACCTGCGACGGCATGTTCTACCGGGGGAAGGAGGTGGCGGTGCTGTCCGCCTGGCAGGGCGGCGTGGAGGAAGCGGACTTCCTCAGCCGCCTGGCCACGAAGGTGGACTACTACCGCCTGGCCCCCCACGATGTCCCCGACCGGCTGAGCGTCATCCCCGGCACGCCCGTGGCCCTTGCCAGGCAGGAGGGGCGCATCGCCGTCGCCACGAAGGAGGACGCCCGCCTGTACGACGGGGTGTTTGTGTTCCGCCCGGCGGTGGCGCCGGACCGTCTGCTGCCCGGGCTGAAAACGGAGGGCGCCTTCATCGCCGTGGACCGGCGGATGCAGACCAGCCTGCCCCGGGTATACGCCGCAGGGGACTGCACCGGTCATCCCCTTCAAATCGCCAAGGCTGTGGGCGAGGGCAACATCGCGGCCATTTCCGCCGCGGAGGATCTGGCCTGAAATCAAGGACGCCCCACAACCCTGCAAAGGAGAGTAACAGATGAAGAAATTCCTGCTGATGCTGCTGGCCCTGACGCTCGTGTGCTTTTCCGCCCTGGCGGAGCCTCTGCCCCTGGGCGAGCTTTCCGGCGTGTACTGCTACCCCGAGGAGGCGGACGAGGCCTCCGCACGGTTTGTGTACCGCTACGCCTACCCTTATGTGGAGGCGGAGGACGAGGTATCCCTGACCATCAACGAGTTCTACGCCTACCTGGTGGACGATGCCTTCGGCTTCGCGGTGCCCATGGCGGTGGAGGCCCTGGATCCCGACTCCCCCCTGCAGGCCGTCACCAGCATCACCAGCGAGATCACCTGCAACGACGGGCAGTACCTGTCGGTGAAGATCACCAACGAGTCCCTGACCGGGGCGGCGGTGTCCAGCGTGGTCAGCGGGCACACCTTCGCCCTCACCGGGGAGAAGGCCGGCAGCGTCACCAGCCTGCCCTACCTGCTGGGCATCCTGGAGCCGGGCGAAACGGACGAGTGGCTGCTGGACCGGCAGACCGCCAAGGCGGACGAGCTGGTACGCCATCTGGTGTGGGAGGTCATCCAGGAGCAGCTGGCGGGCGGCGAGGCGGATTACTACGACGACCTGACCTTCGACCGGCTGGCGGCCTGCTTCTACCCGGAGGAGGACTTCTACATGGACGGCGAGGGCAACCTGGTGTTCTTCGTGCAGGAGTCCATCATTGCCCCGGCGGCCTCGGGGGTGTTCTACTTCCCCTTCTCCCTGGAGGAGCTGCTGGACGAAATCTGAGCAAAGCGTATTCCCTCCAATACCCGGCGGGCATGTCCGGGTATTTTTCATGCGCAGGCCCGCCCCTGCAACCAGGGGTTGCGGAAGTTCCCGCACCTGTGGGCAGCATCGCAACCGCCCCCTGTGCTATGATGTTTCTGCAAGGAGGTGTATTCCATGAAGCTCAACGAGAAAATCTACTGGTGCCGCAAGCGGGCCGGGCTCTCCCAGGAATCGCTGGCGGAGCGCATCGGCGTATCCCGGCAATCCATCAGCAAATGGGAAACCGGCGAGGCCTCGCCTGAAATCAGCAAGCTGCCGCTGCTGGCCAGCGCCTTTGGCGTGACGGCCGACTGGCTGCTCTCCGAGGAGGGCGTGCCTGATGATGAGAGCCCCCAGGCCCCGCAGGCCGCTGAGGCCCCTGAAGCATCCGTCGCCCCGCAGCCCGCCCCTGCCTGGCCCGGCTGGGTGGAAAACCTGCCCGGCTTCATCGGCCGCGCCATCAAGCAATTCGGCTGGCTGTACGGCGTGCGCATGGCCATCGGCAACGCGCTCTTTGCCGCCTTCGGTCTGCTGATGCGGGCCGTTGGCAGCAGCTTCGGTGACAGCCTGTCCGATCCCTTTGTCGCCTCAGGCGGCGTGACCTGGTATGACGAGCTCGGCCAGGTGATTGACCCGCCGCTCCATGCCGAAGAAATCTATTCATCCCTGGGGCTGGGCGGTACGGGCAGCGCCTTCGCCGCCTCCGGCGCGGATCCCCTCGCCATGGTATCCGGCTTCGTGATCTTCATCGGCGTGGTGGGCATGATCGCGGGCATTGTACTGGCCGTTGCGCTCCGCCGCTGGGGCAGGGCGGAGGGCTGACCCGGCCATTGGGCCAATCCACGCAAAGAATCCCCGCGGCTCCCTCCGTGGGGATTCTTTCCATTTCGCAGCGGTCGCCGTTCTCCCCCGTTTTCCCGCCAGTACACGATAAATACAGGATTTACCCTGGTTCCCGGCAGGGCACAGCCCTTGACATCCCCCGCGATGACAGTATAATAGAGAATACACGACAAAGCGCGTGGTCCCTGCCGAAGGATACGACAGGATTTTGAAGCGGAGGAAGATCGTATGGAGATCAAAGTCACCCTGTCAGAGCAGCGCAAGCAGAAGCCCCAGGACGAAAGCAAGCTGGGCTTCGGCAATTACTTTACGGATCACATGTTCCTGATGGATTACGTCAAGGGCGAGGGCTGGAAGGACGCCCGCATCGTGCCCTACGGCGATTTCAGCATGAGCCCGGCAGCGATGGTGCTGCACTACGGCCAGGCCATCTTCGAGGGCATGAAGTGCTACCGCCGCCAGGACGGCGGCCTGCAGCTGTTCCGCCCCACCGCCAACTTCGCCCGCATGACCCGCTCCGCCGAGCGCATGGGCATGCCCGCCCTGGACGAGGAAACCGCCCTCAAGGGGCTTCAGAAGCTGCTGGAGATCGACCAGGAGTGGGTGCCCCATTCCCCCGACACCAGCCTGTACATCCGCCCCACCATGATCGCCCTGGATCCCCATCTGGGCGTGCATGCGGCCCACCACTACCTGTTCTTCATCATCCTCAGCCCCGTGGGCGCCTACTATGCCGAGGGCCTGAAGCCCGTGAGCATCTACGTGGAGGATGCCTATGTGCGCGCGGTGCGCGGCGGCGTGGGCTTCACCAAGTGCGCTGGCAACTACGGCGCGTCCATCCTGGCGGGCGAGGCGGCTGCGCAGAAGGGCTACTCCCAGGTGCTGTGGCTGGACGGTGTGGAGCAGAAGTACATTGAGGAAGTCGGCTCCATGAACATCATGTTCGCCTATGGCAACAGGATCGTCACCCCCAAGCTCAACGGCTCCATCCTGCCGGGCATCACCCGCGATTCCATCCTGAAGGTGGCAGCCCAGCTGGGCTATGAGGTCAGCGAGGAACGCCTGGCCATCGCGGACGTGTTCGCGGACATCAAGTCCGGCAAGCTGACCGAGGCCTTCGGCACCGGCACGGCGGCGGTCATCAGCCCCGTGGGCCATCTGTGCTGGAAGGACGAGACGCTCACCCTGAACAACAACGAGATCGGCCCGGTGGCGCAGAAGCTCTACGACACCCTGACCGGCATCCAGTGGGGCAAGCTGCCCGATCAGAACGACTGGATCATGAAGCTGTCATAAACCTGCCGGCCACGGGCCTGCGGGTGAGGAGGATCAATGCTGCGCGAGAGCAACATCCAGCCCCTGACCTGGGCTGACAAAACCATGAGCGTGCTTCGGGCGCGACAGCTGGAGGCCTGCGAGGAGCGGCTGTCCGCGCTGCCGGGCTTCGGGCTGTTCAGCGGGTGCGGCGAGAGCAACGTGGAGGAGCTTTACGCCGCCTCCTACGACGCCCAGGAGCAGCCCGTGCCCGCCCTGCTGCACACCGTCCAGTCCCTGCGCGCCCAGGTGCTCAGCCGCCTCCCCGCGGAGGCCGCGCTGCTGACCTTTGAGGAGCACATGCTGCTGGAGCGGCTGCTGGTACTGGACGGCGCCTGCGAGCTGATGGACTGGGAAGAAACCGGCGCGGCGGAGGGCCTGGTACGCAGGCTGTGGTGCACCATCTCCCGGGAGGAGGAGCGGATCTTCATCCACCTGCCCCGGGAGCTGCTGGTGCCCCTGACGCTGATCGTTTCCTCCCGGGCTCACGAGGAGCTGCGGGAAAAGCTCACCCGCTACGACGCCACCGTTCGCGCGCTGCTTTACATCGGCGGGCTGCTGCATGTCCAGGAGCCCCTCCACCGCCTGATGGAGGATGTGCTCAAGGGCACCTATGCCGAGAGTCTTCCCCTGGCCCAGCGCTTCCTGCGCTGCGAGTACGACTACACCTACGACCACCGCGGGGACATGCTGCTTTTGCATCCCGGCCTGGCCGAGCCCGAGCGCATGATTGGGCAGGGCGAACCCTGGGCGGGCATCATGGCCATGGACGAGGAAACCCTGCATGGCGCCATGGCGGGCATTTTCCCCGAGGAAAAGCCGCTCTTTGAGCAAATGTACGGGCTGCTGGCAGGAGCGGTGCGGCCGGAGATCACCGAGGAGGAGGCCGTGGAGGACCTGCGCATGCTGGCCAAGCAGGGCGTGTCCCTGCGGGAGATGAACGAGGTGCTGGCCTCCCTGCTGACCGTGCTGCCCACGCCCGCCATGCTGGCCGGGGTGAAGCAGCTCTATCAGCGCACGCCGCGATGGGGTACCATGCGCGCGGCCATGGTGCAGTAAAATGGCAGTATACACATGTTTGATCGACGCATCGGCGGAGGGACAGCGGATCGACGCATGCCTCCGCCGTTTTTTGCCGGAGCTGAGCGCGCCGGTGGTCAGGGAGGCCTTCCGCCGCCGGGATGTGAAGCTGGACGGGAAGCGGGTGAAGCCGGAAACGCGGGTGTCCGCCGGGCAGACGGTGCAGGTCTACTGCATGGAGCAATCCGCCCCGCCGGTGGACGTGGTGTACGAGGATGAGGACGTGCTGCTGGTGAACAAGCGGGCGGGCGTGTCCGTGGAGCCGGATGAGAAGGGCGGCGCGTCCCTGACGGAGCTGGCCCTGCGCTACCTGCGTATCCAGGACCCCGCCGCCCAGCCTCCCCGCCCCTGCCATCGTCTGGACAACCAGACCTGCGGCCTGTGCCTGCTGGCCAAGAACGCCCGGGCGGAGGAAATCCTCACCCGGGCCTTCCGGGAGCGCACCATGGACAAGCGCTACATCTGCCTGGTGCGGGGCATGATGAAGCCCCCCGCCGCCACCTGCCGCGCCTGGCTGGTGAAGGACGCGCAGGCTGCCCGGGTCACCGTGCTGGATCACAGCGTCCCCGGGGCCCGGCCCATCGTCACCGAATACGAGACCCTCGAGAGCGGGCCGGTCAGCCGGCTGCGGGTGCATCTGGTCACCGGGCGCACCCATCAAATCCGTGCGCACATGGCGGCCCTGGGGCATCCCCTGCTGGGGGACGACGTATACGGCGACCGGGCCTTCAACCGGGCGCAGAAGGTGCAGGGCAGGCTGATGCTCTGCGCCGCGTCCCTGACGCTGGATACCGGCGGTGAGCTGCCCCGGCTGGACGGGCGCACCTTCACCGTGCGCTGCCCCTTCTGACCCATCACCCACGCGAAAGGATTGCCTATGCCTGATATACGACTCATTGCCATGGATATGGACGGCACGCTGCTGGGCAAGGAACGGGGTGTGATTCCCCCTGTGAACCTGCAGGCCCTGCGCGATGCCCAGGCCCGGGGCATTCACCTGTGCCTGGCCTCCGGCCGCGCGCTGGACGACGCGGGCTTCCACGCCTTCGACGCGGGGCTGAGCATGGCCGTCATCGCCCTCAACGGTGGCGTGATCTGCCTGGAGCCCCTGGGCCCGGTGGTCAGCAGCCGCCACATTCCCGAGGCTGCCGCCCGCCGGGTGTACGGCCTGATTCAGCAGGCCGGGCTGCCCTTCGCCCTGTTCAGCGATCATGACGTGGCTCTCAGCCGCCCCAGCGCCTACGCCGGGCAGCTGAAGGAGGTCTGGGGCACCTTCATGGACCGGGAGGGCGGACGCACCCGGGTGCTGACCGACCCTGGCGCTGTGGAGCCCCGGCTGGCCCGGGTGAGCAAGTTTGTCGTCACCTCCATCAGCGACCCGGCGCTGCTGCCGCCCCTGCGGGAAAGCATCGGTTCCCTCTGCCCGGAGGTGGAGGTCACCTCCAGCTGGATGGACAACATCGAGATCAATCCCCGGGGTGTGAACAAGGGTTCCGCGCTGACCGCCCTGGCGGAGCGGCTGGGCATTCCCATGGCGCAGGTCATGGCCATCGGCGACAACGACAACGATGTGTCCATGCTGGAGGCTGCAGGCTATGGCGTGGCCATGGGCAACGCCACCCCCGCCGCCATGGCCGCCGCCGCTTACGTCACCCTCCCCTGCCTGGAGGACGGCGTGGCTGCCGCCATCCGCGCTCTGGCCCTGGGCGAGCGCGTTCCCGGCGTGAAGCCCCTGCGGTAAGCATCACCCCAGCCAACCAAACAGGCCGTATCCTCCATGCCAAGGGACGGCCTGTTTTGACGTTCGCCTTGCGCAGCGCCGCCTATACAGCCAGGCAGCCACGGCCCTTCAGGAGGTCGTCGCTGCTTTTTCCGTGGGAGTAGCATCCTCCCCCGCTGCAGCGCGACAGGCCAGGCTTCCCGCCGGGTTCCTGCCTTGATGGCAGGCCGTCAACCCGGGCGGATGACGCGCCCTCAGCCAACGCCGCCATGCCCTGCACGCTGTCCCTGATGGCTGCTGCGGCCCCGGGCTGCTCATCCACGCCGAGGGCATCCCGCCTGGCTACTGCATCAGCTGGCGGCGCAGGTCGCCCGCCTGGTCGTACAGCGCCATGGCCTGCTGCTTCATCGCCGCGGACAGGGCGGTAGCGTCCTTCGCCTGCTCCATGGCGGATTGCCGGGCAGGCCAGTCCTGGGCGATGGTCAGGATCGCCTCCACCAGCGGCGGATAGGGCTGGGCGAAGCGTTCCCGGGCCGTCTGGGCCCACAGGGCCATGCTCTCCCCAAGGGACGCGATGGTGGCTCGGGCCGCGTCAGGCATGACTTCCCCCGCATCCAGGGCGATGGCCGTGTCCCGCATCAGCCTTGCCGTCTGCTCCGGCAGAACCAGCCCTGCCTCCGCCACATCCAGCTGCCCTGCCATGCCCGACAGCCGCAGCGTCAGCGCGGGACAAGCCCATTCGTGCAGGTAGGTGTCCACCTGCTGCATGGTGTTCAGCCGCTCCCGCACGGCTGCGGCGTCCTCCCGGCTGCCGTAGCAGGCGATGAATACCCGCCATTTGCCCTCATCCTCCGCCACATAGCCGGGCGCGCCCCGGTCAGCATAGGCATCCACGCGGCCCTCGGCAACCTCCCGGGTGGAGTACACCCCCGTCTGTATGGCGTACCACATGCTCTGGGGCAGGGCTACCTCCCGGGTGGTCACCGTCTCGTCGAAGGCGGCGGTCACCGGCGTGGCGGTGGGCTCGGGCAGGGGCGTGGCCGTGATGCTCGCCCGCCCGGTGAAGTGGGAGGCTACCCCCGCCAGAACCACCATCGCCGTCAGGAACAGCAGCAGCCT
>JBJEUJ010000257.1:0-1845 GCA_051883775.1 Aristaeellaceae bacterium
TCTCCGCCATGGGGGTGAGAGGCGGCGACCTCCTGCGGAGGCCGACGGAGGCTACTCCTGCTCCTCCGGCCATGGGGCGGGTATGCAGACAAGCTGTGGGCACTTACCCGGGGTTCGGGGCAGGCAGCCCCGGATTGGGGGTCCAGGGGGGCAGGCACCCCCCTGGGGAACCTGCACAACCGCGTCGCGCCTCGCCCGTTGCGAGGCGTGACCCCTGCAAGCGCGGCGCGCCCTCCGCGCGCCGTGCCACGCGCAACCGCACGACACCCTCACGCGCGCTCAACTGCGACCGGAGGGGCCCTAACCCATTCGCGAGAATGGGAGTCCAGAGGGATGAAATCCCTCTGGCAGGGGTGCAGGGGGCAGCGCCCCCTGCCCGTTCCTATTCCTTATCCAAGGAGGTGTTCCTGTGAAAATTGATCTGACGTGCCCGGCGGAGGTCTGGCGAAGCGAGCTGCCGGGGGGTGAGCAGCGGGCCTGCGAGCTGACGCTGTACAATCTGTCCGACAAGCTGATTGTCTCCGTGGAGGTGACGCTGACGCTGCTGGACGCGGCCGGGGAGGAAATCGCCCGGCTGATTCACCGCGCCCATGATTTGCACGGTTTGCCGGAGAAGCCCTTCACCATGCTGGTGCCGGTGGAGGAGGAGGCTTCGCCTGCGTCCTGCGAGGCGCTGGTGGAGAAGATCTGGTTCGACGACAACAGCGTATGGCGGCGCAGCAAGCTGCCCCTGAGCGACTACACCCCCAACGCTCTGCCCAACAGCCGCTCCCTGGAGAATCTGCGCTACATTGCCGGGCCGGACGCGGTGGGCTATCCCCAGGAGCAGCCGGGGCTGTGGCTGTGCGTCTGCGGCAGGCCCAACGCCAACGGCAGCCGCATGTGCATCCGCTGCCACCGCAACCGCACGGAGGTCTTTGCCAACCTGAACAAGGAGGCGGTGGAGCAGCAGACCAGCCAGCGGGAGCGTCAGCTGGACCTGAAGGCCAAGGCGGCGCGGGAGAACGCCTCCCGCCATCAGGCCCTGCGTGAAAAGGAATACGAGCATAAGCAGCGCCGTCGCAGGCGGCGGATTGCCCTGGTCAGCGCGGCGGCGGTGTGCCTGGCCGCGGCCTATGGCACGGTGTTCCACCTGCTGCCCTATCTGCGCTTCCGCTCCGCCGTGGAGCTGATGGAGGCGGGCAGCTACCAGGAGGCCATCGCCGCCTTCAGCGACATGCGCGGCGACAGCCGGGCGGAGGAGAACATCCGCCGCTGCACCTACCTGGACGCTGTCGCTCAGCTGGCTTCCGGCGACGAGGCGCAGCTGGCCCAGGCCCAGGCGGCCCTGGAGGGCCTCGGGGATTACGAGGACGCGGCGGCGCAGGCCCGGCAGGCGCAGTTCCTGCGGGCGGGGCTTTTGCTGGAGCAGGGCATGGTGGACGAGGCCCGGACGCTGTTTGTCGCCCTGGAAAAGGACATGGACTGCGCCGCGCAGCTGGTCCGGTGCGATTACCTGAGCGCCTCCGCGCTGCTGGAGGGCGGCGACTATGACGCGGCCCGGGCGGCCTTTGAGGCCCTGGGCGACTATGAGGATGCACAGGAGCTGGCGAAGGAGGCCGTCTACCGGCCTGCCGTGGCGGCGCTGGACGGGGGTGATCCGGACGGGGCCATCGCTCTGCTGGGGGAGATTCCCGGCTATGCCGACGCGGACGTGCAGCTGGCCCGGGCCTGGTACACGAAGGGCCGGCAGCTGCGGGAGTCGGGCGAGCTGATCCAGGCCGGGGATGCCTTCCGGCAGGCCGGGGACTATGAGGACGCGGCCCGTCAGGCCAGCGAGTGCCTGTATCAGGCGGCGGACGAGGC
>JBJEUJ010000258.1:0-1845 GCA_051883775.1 Aristaeellaceae bacterium
CTGCACGTCCTCGGCGGGAAGAGCGTTTTCCAGGGCATGGAGCACGTCCTCCGGCACGTCGCGGCAAATGACGCCCTCCCGCTCCTCCCGGGGGATTTTCACCCTGTCCAGGGTCAGGGTGAGGCAGGCGGTCAGCCGGCAGGGCAGGTGCATTTCCTCCATCAGCGCCACGGATACCTCGTCCCGGCACCCCAGCGGCGCCAGGGCCCGCAGATAGTCCAGCCCCGCGCCATCCATGGCGGTCATGGGGATGCCCCACACGTCCTCCCGGGAGAAGTGCGCGCCCACCATGACCGGCGCGATGTGCCTTTCCGGCGGCCAGTGGATGGGCTGGGCCAGCACCTTGCCGCACAAAAGCGTCACCACCCGGTCGTCCGGCTCCAGGTCGGGCAGGGGCGCGTCCAGCCTGTCCGCGTCCAGGGCCA
Organism: Aristaeellaceae bacterium; assembly: GCA_051883775.1. Lineage (GTDB taxonomy): Bacteria > Bacillota > Clostridia > Christensenellales > Aristaeellaceae > UBA11524. The sequence continues at coordinate 426 of JBJEUJ010000258.1, forward strand.
TGTCCACCCGGGGCAGCAGCCGCGAGGCCGCCAGGGTCAGCAGATCGTCGCCCAGGTTATCCGACTGCGGGCGCCATACCACAGCGTAGCGGGTCATTGTCCTTCCCCTCCGTATCAGTTGCCGTACTTCTCCAGGTATTCCTCCAGGCAGAGGTTCTCGTCCCGCATGGTCAGCGAATGCTCCGTCCCCACGTAGCGGAAGTGCCAGGGCTCGGCCAGGAAGCCGGTGATGGCCTCCTTGTCCTCCGTGTAGCGCAGGATGAAGCCGTACTCCCAGCAATGCTCGGCCATCCAGGCGGCCTGCTCCGTGCCCTTGAAGGCCACGCCCGGCACGGTGATGTCAAAGGCCAGGCCCAGGTGATGCTCGCTGGAGCCGGGATCAGCCACGGTCTTGCGGGTGGCGGACTTGGCGTTCTCCCGGGAGAGGCCGTTCTGCATGTATTCGTACACCTGATTGTCAAACAGCTGCTGCTGATAGGCCACCGTGCGGTAGCCCGCGCTGACCTGCCAGGGGCTGATACCGTCGGCAATGGCCGCGCGGAGCATGGTCATCAGCGCGTCCACAGCGATGCGCTCACCCTCGATGCCGTTGCCCTTGATGGTGACGACGCTCCTGTCGCAGTAGTCGTACATGTTGATCAGATCCACGGTCTTGTAATCATCCGGCAGAAGATGATCCCGGTTGACCAGGAGGGGCATGCCGTCGGCGGTCAGGCCGGGCGTCACGGGATCGGTGGGTGCGGGCGTCGCGGTGGGGGACAGCGTGGGCGTGACGGTCATGGGATGCGCGTCGGCGGAATAAAGCACCGCGCGGGTGGCCTCGCCCACCACGCCGTCGGCGTCCAGGCCGTTCTGCTGCTGGAAGAGAATCACCGCCGCCCGGGTGCCGTTGCCGAACTGGCCGTCAATCTCCCCGTCATAGTAGCCCAGGGTCTGCAGGCGGGCCTGCAGCTCCTTGACCTCATCGCCCTGGGCGCCATGGCGGATGACCGGCGCAGGCGTGGGCTCGTTGGGGTCGATGGTCACAGCCATCACGTTGCCGTAAACCGGCTGGGGCGTGGGGGTCAGGCTCATTTCCACCTGGGTCAGATCCACCAGGCGCGCCACGCGCACCGCCATCACCACCGCCGCCACCAGCAGCACAGCCGCCACCAGCAGCCCGGCAACCTTCTTCGGATTCACGCCGCTCCGGCGGCGGGGAGCCCGCTGATTCATCATTTCTACCTCTGCTATCTTTCTGAAGCCTGTGCTTCCTATTCAGTATACGACATTCCGCTGGGTCTTGCAAGGGGAAGGGGGTGGGCAGTGCCCACACCCGGCCTGCCCCCCCCCCCGAACGGGAGTCCAGAGGGCCATGCGGCCCTCTGGCGAGGGTCTGGGGCGAGAAGCCCCAGCGTCCCCACCCGTACCGGCACAGACA
>JBJEUJ010000259.1:0-9187 GCA_051883775.1 Aristaeellaceae bacterium
AAGACCATCATTGACGGTTATAAGGTCACGATTTTCACGACCCTGGTGACGACGGCAGGCAGCCTGTTCCTGACAGCGCTGACCGGCTATGCCCTGTCCCGACAGGACTTCCGAAGCCGCAACGTGTTTTCCTTCATGTTTTACTTCACCCAGCTCTTTGGCGGCGGTATGATTCCATGGTATATGGTCGTTACCGAAACCCTGGGGTTGCGCGATTCCATCTGGGCGCTGATCATCCCAAGCCTGCTGGGCAGTTATAACATCCTGCTGATGCGCAACTTCATCAAGCAGTGCGTGCCCAACGAGCTGGTGGAATCCGCCCGTATCGACGGCGCCGGCGACTGGCGTATCTTCCTGCAGATTGTCCTGCGGCTGTCCACGCCCGCACTGGCGACGATCGGATTGTTCATCGCCCTGGGCAAGTGGAACGACTGGTACTGCAGCATGCTCTTCATCAAGACGGACTCCAAGCACACCCTGCAGTACATCCTCTATCGTATGGTCAACATGGCCAATGCACTGAAGAACATGGAGCAGGCGGGCGTGCACGTCGAGATCGAAACGCCCTCTGAAACAGTCAAGCTGGCCATGGCCATGCTGGCGACGGGTCCTGTCGTGTTTGTCTATCCCTTTGTGCAGCGATATTTCGTCAAGGGCCTGACCGTCGGCGCGGTCAAGGGCTGACGGGGTACGGCTTCAACCGGTTATTGGCGGCAGAGGCCGCTGATATAAAGAAAAAGGAGGTTTCCTGTATGAAGAAGCTCGTTTCTCTCCTGCTGGCGCTGGTGATGGTCATCGGCATGGTATCCTTGGCTTCCGCCGACGATGTGACCAACCTGGTCACCATTTCCCTGGGCAGCAAGCCCGCCGGCTATGATGATGTCATGGCGGCCGCCAACGAATACACGGCTGAAAAGTATGGCCTGACCCTGGAAGTCCGCTTCCTGGACTGGGACCCCAGCAAGGTATACCCCATCATCATGAACACCGGCGACGGCGTTGACCTGGTGTTCTACTCCGGCTGGCCGGGATCCATGGACTGGGCTCGCAAGGGCGGCTTTGTGGAGCTGGAGGGCCTGCTGGACGACTATCCCGAGCTGAAGGCGGCCATTCCGGATGAAGCCTGGGAACAGGTCAAGATTGACGGCCACATCTACTGTGTGCCCGCCCCCGAAACCTCCTGGACTGCCAACACCGGCATCATCTACCGCAAGGATCTGTGCGCCAAGTACAACCTGCCCGTGCCGGATTCCACCGAGAATCTGATTGCCTACCTGGAGGGTGTGAAGGCCAACAATCCCGATATGTACCCTCTGGGCTCGCGCATGAACAACTACGCTCTGCGCTTTGACACCCTGGTCTGGCCCACCGCCAGCGGCTCCTCCAACGGCTATGGCCTGGAGGCGATCGGCTCTGCGGACAACCTGACCAAGTTCTACGGTTCCGAGGAACAGCTGGCTCAGTTGAAGCTGATGCGCGAATTCGTCGAAAAGGGCTATGTTTCTCCCGACCTGATGGGCGATACCGTCGACGCGTCCACTAAGTTTGACAACGGCCTGTGCGCCATCCTGCTGGACTCCCACACCGACTCCTACGGCGGTCGTGTGCAGGCGCTGGAGACTGCCAAGGAAACGGATCCCTCCAAGGCTGACTGGGAGATTGGCTTCATTCCCTTCAACGTGGCGCAGGGCTACGTCCGCATCCCCTCCTACTACGATAACAACGCCACCGGCATCGCCTACGCCAACTCTGAGCACATCCATGAGTCGCTGACCTATCTGCAGGCTGTCATGACCGACGCCAAACTCCATCACCTCCTGCGCTACGGCGTGGAGGGCGTGCACTACGAGCTGGACGAGAACGGCTACTACAAGAACCTGTCTGCTGACTTCACTGCCTGCGGCCTGTCCCTGTGGAACTGGCGCTCTGATGCCCTGAACCTGGAAGGCTCCAATGATCCCGCTTCTGCGGCAAAGTCCGAGATCTTCGAGATCTACCGCACCTGCGAGACCATGTCCTCTTCCTTCAATTTCAACACGGAAAACGTTGAGGACGAGTGCGCCAACTTCAACGCGGTCTGCGATGAGTACCTCCTGCCCCTTCAGTACGGTATGGTGGAGGACGTCGAGGCTGGTCTGGACGAGTTCATGAAGCAGGCCAAGGTCGCTGGTCTGGAAGACATCTGGGAGGAGTACATCAAGCAGTACAACGCCTGGCTGGCCCAGCAGTAATTCCTGCTGAAGGCTGATGTATTCTGCATAACAACCGGGTCTGCCCTATGGTTCGTCCACGGGGCAGACCCTTTTCGAAATCTACCCCCTTTTTGATGATCATGGAAAGGATGGATACATCATGATCCTCCGCGGCTACATATCAGATGCCACCAGAAAGTTCGCACCGTTTGCAGCAATCTTTGCCCACCGTCCCTATGCAGAGAATAAGGTACTCAGCCTGTATCCGGATGTCAAATGCCAGACCATCCGCGGTTTCGGCGGCGCATTCACCGAATCTGCCGCCCACGTTTATACCTCTTTGCCCGAGGAGAAACGCCGGGAGGTGATGGAGCGCCTGTTTTCACCTGAGTTTGCAGGGCTGAAACTGGGCCGCGTGCACATTGGCTCCTGTGATTTCTGCCTGAGCTCCTATGCCTATACCGCTTCCGAAGACCGGGAAATGAAAAATTTCTCCATCGCTCATGACGAAACGGAGATCATCCCCATGATCCGGGACGCGATGGCATTCTGTCCGGAGCTGGAGCTGGTAGCTTCCCCCTGGAGCCCGCCCGCCTGGATGAAGGACAACGCCAGCGTTCTGGAAGGCGGCAAGCTCTCGCAGGCCTGGGTCAAGGAGTGGGGCGAATATGTGGCGCTCTATCTGCTTGCGATGCGCAGGGCAGGAATGCCTATCACAATGATGACGGTACAGAACGAACCCATGGCCACACAAACCTGGGAAAGCTGCCGTTATGACGCAGAAGACGAGGCTGTCGTTATCCGGGACGCGCTTATGCCAGCACTGAAACGTCACGGTTTGACGGATGTGAAGCTCTTCATCTGGGATCACAACAAGGAACGCGTATACGATCGTGCCCGTGATACCTTCAGCGTAGGCGATACTCGTCAGCTGGTGGATGGCGTGGCTTTCCACTGGTATTCCGGCTCCCACTTTGACGGCCTTCAGGCGGTGCATGAGTGCTTCCCGGAGAAGGAACTGCTGGAAACAGAGTTCTGTACGGATCTCGCACAGCATCCACCGGAGGATTTCAATGCGGCACTGCTTTATGCGGAGGAGATTGCAGGAAACCTGCGCCATTGGACGAATGGTATCATTGACTGGAACATGATGCTGGATATGCAGGGCGGCCCCTATCACGACCGGGAGGGCGGGTGCCTTGCGCCTGTGCTGGTGGACGGAGACGACTACCACCTGACCGGCGCTTATTGGGGGTTATGTCATTTCAGCCATGTGATTCGCCCCGGTGCGGTGCGCATCGGCACTTCTGTGTATGACGAGCACATCAGCTGCGCAGCCGCTGTTAACCCGGACGGCAGCATTGGCTGCGCCATGGCCAACCTCCACGATCGGGAAATGCCCCTGACCATCCGCGTGGAAAAGGAAGCGGTGGATATCATTCTTCCGGCCCGGAGCCTGACTTCAGTGCTGATCAAATAAGGAGGTACCCATGAAAACGCCTTTTACCCGCCTTGTCTGGCAGGACGAGTTTGACGGATCGGACATCAACCGGGCGTTGTGGCGCTTCGAAGAGGGCCATGTCCGCAATAACGAACTGCAGATTTATACGGACGCTCCGGAGAATGCCTTCCTGCGGGACGGCTGTCTGGTGATCCGTGCTCTTCGCACGGGTGATTCCGCCTGTCCCTATACCTCTGCGAGCCTGCATACGCTTGGGACGCAGTCCTTCCTGTATGGTCGTTTAGAGATCCGGGCGAAGCTGCCCTATGGCAAGGGCATCTGGCCCGCCTTCTGGACGCTGGGCACGAACATCGAAGAAGTCCCATGGCCTGCCTGTGGCGAGATCGATGTCATGGAGCTGGTCGGTGGCCCGGAACGCAATGAAGCTACATGTCCCTTTGGTGACCATGTGGGCGATCATATTGTGCAGGGAACCATTCACTGCGCTGGAGAGCAGAAGGGCCTTCAGCGCGCGATCGAGCTGACCGGCGGCAAGCGCTTCTGCGATGACTTCCACATTTTCACCCTGGACTGGACGGAGAGCTGCATCAAGATCGGCGTAGACGGCCTGGTGTATGCCAGCTATGATATTCGCAGCCTGGAGGCGTTCCACAAGCCCCATTATGTGCTGCTGAACCTCGCCCTTGGCGGCGCATGGCCCGGCGCCCCGGATGACAGCACTGTTTTCCCCCAGGAATATGTGATCGACTACATCCGCTACTACCAGTGATGCGGCAGCATACCGACAAGGAGAAGAAGCCCCCGGGATGAGCAAAAACTTCAGGCGCTGCTGAAGGACATGACCCTGCAGGAGAAGATCGAACAGCTGGTACAGTTGGACAGCAGCTTCTTTGACGGCGACGACGTATGCACCAGCCCGGTGGAGAATTTGCCATAATTGCGGATCAGCCCAATCGCGTGGACAGCTTGTTGAGTGTCAGGAGTGCGGCGAGGATCGTCGATCTGTAAGTGGGATGCCCCCCGGCATCCCACTTGCATTCACTTTGACTTCCTTGGCCTGCCGGGCCGTCTCCTGGGCTTCGGTGCAGGTCCGTCTGGTTCGAGATAAAGAAATAATCCGAACCCATCGCCCACAAGGAACAATTGGTTCGGATTATATTGATGAAGTGGAGATGAGGGGAGTCGAACCCCTGTCCGAAGGCTCTTGTGCGGGACTTTCTCCGAGCGCAGTCAGTGTTTTGACATTCCCTTCACCCCGCGCCCGCTGACAGGCTCACGGCGTTGGTAGCTTCATGTTACGGACGTGCGGCAAAGCTTAGGCACGCTCGTTCCCCGCGTGAATGACGCTGGTGACCGGGCACGCGGGCAGCCCGGGCCAACGTCGCGGCATTACGCCGCGAAAGCGAATTCGTTATTGTCAGTTACTTTTTTTCCCCGTTTTATCGTGGTCAGGGGCCACGGCTCGCTTATCCCGCCCTCGACACCCCCGTCGAAACCGGATCATCCCCATGCGCGCTGACAATCTTCGCCTTCATATGATTGATTGGGTTACCGCTTCTGGTTCTCCCTCAGGGCCCGGTGAATCTCCCGATCCGTGTCGCGCTTGGCCATGGCGTCGCGCTTGTCGTGGAGCTGCTTGCCCCGGCACAGGCCCAGCTGCAGCTTCATCCGGCCGTCCTTGAGGTAGATTTCCAGGGGCACCAGGGTGTAGCCCTGCCGCGCCACAAGGCCGTCCAGCTTGCGGATCTCGCTTTTGTGCATCAGCAGCTTTTTCGGCCTGAGCGGATCGCGGTTGAACTGGTTGCCCTGCTCGTAAGGGCTGATGTGCATGCCCTCGACCCAGATTTCCCCCTGGCGGATCTGCGCCCAGGATTCCTTCAGGTTCACGCGGCCCTGGCGGATGGACTTGACCTCCGTGCCGAAGAGCTGCAGGCCGCACTCGTAGCGCTCCTCGACAAAGTAATCGTGAAAGGCCTTGCGATTCTGCGCCACAGGCTTGATACCCTTCTGATGCGGCACAGGAACCCCTCCCTTCACCATTCTGTCCCACCAGGCATTTTAGTATAACATACTCCGGGACGCTTTGCAATCATGATTTTTTCTGCTATAATGGTGAGGATTCACGGGAGGAGGATGTTCATGAACGATCTTCACCTGATGGCGGCAAGGGCCCGGGAGGCCGCATGGACGCTGGCCGCGTCCACCCTTGACAGGCGCAACGCCGCGCTCCTGGCCATGGCCGACGCTCTCCAGGCCCGCAGCGAAGCCATCTTTGCGGCCAACGACGAGGATCTGGCCGCCGCCGAACAGCAGCAGCTTGCCGCGCCGCTTATGGGACGGCTGAAGTTCCGCGAGGAAAAGCTGCGCGCCGTAACGGAGGGCCTGCGCGCCCTGGCGGCGCTGCCCGACCCCATCGGAGAAACCACCCTGGCCCGTGAGCTGACCGAGGGCCTGAAGCTGTACCGGGTGACCTGTCCCATCGGGGTGATCGGCGTGATTTTCGAGAGCCGCCCCGACGCCCTGGTGCAGATCGCCTCCCTGGCCCTCAAGAGCGGCAACGCCGTGCTGCTCAAGGGCGGGCGCGAGGCGCAGCACACCAACGCCGCCCTGTGCGACGCGCTGCGCGCCGCGGCCGAAAGCGCCGGGCTTCCCGCGGATTTCGCCCAGCTGATGGAGAGCCGAGAGGACGTGGCCGCCATGCTCAAGGAGGACGCGCTCATCGACCTGATTATCCCCCGGGGCAGCAACGCCTTTGTGCGCTACATCATGGACAACAGCCGCATCCCCGTGCTGGGGCATGCCGACGGCATCTGCCATGTATACGTGGACAAAGCCGCCGACCTTGATATGGCCGTGCGCATCGCCGTGGACAGCAAGGCGCAAAATGTGGCCGTTTGCAACGCCATGGAGACGCTGCTGGTGCACCGGGACATTGCCGCGCCCTTCCTGACCGCGCTCAGGCCCGCCATGGAGGCACGGGGCGTTCTCCTGCTGGGGGACGAGGCCGTGCGGGCCATCATCCCTGTGGAGAGAGCCACCGAGGCGGACTGGCGCACGGAGTACCTCGATTATATCCTGTCCATCCGCGTGGTGGACAGTCTGGACGCAGCCATGGATCACATCAACCGCTACGGCAGCCATCACACGGACTGCATTGTCACATCGGACGATGAAGCCGCCCGCACCTTCCTCACCCGGGTGGACAGCGCGGGTGTGTACCGCAACGTATCCACCCGCTTCGCCGACGGCTTTGTGTACGGCTTCGGCGCGGAGGTGGGCATTGCCACGGGGAAAATCCATGCCCGGGGTCCCATGGGCCTGGAGGGACTGACCACCTACAAGTACAAGCTCCTTGGGGACGGCCAGCTGATGGCGGAAATGAAGAGCGGCCAACGCCGCTACACCCACCGGCTGCTGGACGAGCGCTGTCCTCTGTAACATAATCTGCGAAAGCGAGCGATGAATTTGCCCGGCACAGCCTTGGCCCTCTTTGATTTTGACGATACCCTGGCCCGGGGGGATTCCATCCTCCCCTACCTCATGTACTGCATCCGCAGGGGCGTCGCGCCGAAAACCCAGCTGCTCCGGGCAGCCTGCGGTTACCTCCGCTTCCTGATCCAGCCGTCCAGCGCATCCTGTGCAAAGGAGCGGACGCTGTCCTTCATCCGCGGGAAAACCGTGGAGGAGATGGACGCCCTGGCCCGGGATTTCTTCCGGGATGAATACATCCGTCGCTTCTTCCAGGAGGGGATGCAGGAATTGTGGCGTCTTCGGGATGAGGGGTACCGGATCCTGGTGGTATCCGCCTCGGCGGATGTGTACATGCGGGTTCTTTCGGAGTTTCTGCCGGTGGACGCGGTGCTGGCCACGACCTGCGAGGTGGATCAGGAGGGCCGCTACACGGGCCGCGTGGGCGACAACTGCAAGGGTGAGGAAAAGCCCCGCCGGATTGCCGCCTGGCTGACTTCGCAGGGGCTGACCCTTGACAGAGCCGCCTCCTGCGCCTACGGAGACTCCGCCTCCGACGCGCCCATGCTGCGCCTGACCGCCGCTCCGACCCTGATTGACCCCAAGAAGAAGCTCCTGCGGCTCCTGCCGGAGGCGCGTGTGCTTCACTGGCACACCGAGGACAATGCCTGAGAGAAAGGACGTGCCCGCCCCATGACCGTCATCCGCCGCGTCACCCCCGATACCGCCGCCTCTCTGCGCATCATTGTCGAGCCGGTGCTGGTGGGCGATGTGACGCTCCTGCGCGTGGGACGCTCCAGCCTGTCCCTGGGCTACCTGCCCGCCAAGCCCGCCGCCATGGTGGCCTTTCCCCCGGACGAGCGCATCGACTTCGCCTCCGCCATGAGGCAGCCCGGCACGGCGCTGTTTGCCGCCTATGAGGAGGAGCAGTGCATCGGTACCGCGCTGGTTCGCACGGAAGGGAACGGCTGGGCGGAGCTTACGGACATCCGGGTGGCCGCCACCTGCTGCCGCCGGGGCGTGGCCAGGTCGCTGATGGAATCCTGCGAGGCCTTCGCCCTCCGTCAGGGGGCGGAGGGGCTTCACCTGGCCATCCCGGACAGCAACCCCGGCGCATGCCAGTTTGCGGAGCAATGCGGCTTCACCCTGCAGGGCTTCGACCGTCTGGCCCTTACCTTGTCACGCTCCGAGCGGGTCAAGCCCCTGGCGGCCCGCGCCGTGCTCCTACACTTTTACCGCACCAAGAAAGGCTGATGAAACCATGATGCGTCTGCAGAAATACCTTGCCCTGTCCGGCGTGGCCAGCCGCCGCGCCTCCGAAAAGCTGATTGCCGAGGGCCATGTGGCCGTCAACGGTCAGGTGATCACGGAGATGGGCGTGCAGGTGGACGAAAACACCGACCGGATTACCGTGGACGGCGCGCCCGTTCATCTGGAGGAGGAAAAGCACTACCTGGCCTACAACAAGCCCGTGGGCGAGGTGACCACCGTCTCCGATCCGGAGGGCCGCGCCACGGTGATGGACAAGTTCCGGGACTACCCCGTGCGGCTGTACCCCGTGGGCCGGCTGGACTATGACAGCGAGGGCCTGCTGCTGCTCACCAACGACGGCGAATTGATGAACAACCTCCTGCACCCCAGCAAGGAGGTCAACAAGACCTACCTGGCCAAGGTCAGCAACCACGTGGATGAGGACGCCCTGCGCCGCCTGCGCGCCGGCGTGACCATCGATGACCGGCTGACCTCCCCCGCCAACGTGCGTCTGGTGCGCCACGAGGCCTTTGACAGCATTGTGCTGGTGACCATCCACGAGGGCCGCTACCGCCAGGTGCGCCGGATGTTTGAGGCGGTGGGGCATCAGGTTGTGCAGCTCAAGCGGGTGGGCTTTGGCTCGGTGCAGCTGGGCGACCTGCCCCGGGGCCAGTGGCGGCATCTGACCGACGCCGAGGTCAAACGGCTGAAGGAGCTGTAAGATGAGCTACGTGCTTCGTTCCGCCCGGTATCTGGCTGCTGATTGCCTCCGCCAGGTAGTGCAGCCTGGCGATACCGTCATCGACGCGACCCT
>JBJEUJ010000260.1:0-1838 GCA_051883775.1 Aristaeellaceae bacterium
GCAGGGTGGTATCGAATATCTTGATTCTGCTCATCAGAAACTTCCTTTCTTACGGGGCCAGAGAGCTCTGCTCTCTGGACTCTCGCTTAAGGGGCGCATGCCCCTTAAGAATCCCATTCGGGTGGGGGTGGGCGGAGGCCCGGCGCGCGGAGGGCGCGCCGGGCTGCCGGGGGTCACGCCGCGCAACAGGCGCGGCGCGACGCGTAGCATGCAGCGATACGAGGGGCCTCACGGCCCCTCGGACTCCCCACGGGGATGAGGACGAACGGGGCGGGCAGGGAAGGGGGGCTTGGGGGCGCAGCCCCCAAAACCCGCAGGCAGCGCGTCGCGGCGCGCCTGTCGCGCGCCGTGACCCCCTCAAGCGCGGCGCACCTTTCGTGCGCCGTGCCTTGCAGTCAAGCCGCGGCACACTTCCACGCGCGCACAGCATGACCGAAGGGAACCAACTCAATCGCGCGAAAGGGAGTCCAGAGGGCTATGCAGCCCTCTGGCAGGGTCGAGGGGCAGCGCCCCTCGCGTCACTCCAGAATAGCGCCCTTGTCGGCGGAGGAGACGAGCTTGGCGTAGCGGGCCAGGTAGCCAACCTTGACCTTGGGCTCGGGGCAAACCCACGCGGCGCGGCGGCGGGCAAGCTCCTCCTCGGGCACCTTCAGCTCAATGGTGCAGGCGGGGATGTCAATGGCGATACGGTCGCCTTCCTCCACCAGGGCGATCAGGCCGCCGGCGGCAGCCTCGGGGCTCACATGCCCGATGGACGCGCCCCGGGTCGCGCCGGAGAAGCGGCCGTCCGTCAGCAGCGCCACGCTCTCACCCAGACCCATGCCGCAAATGGCGGAGGTCGGGTTCAGCATCTCCCGCATGCCAGGGCCGCCCTTGGGGCCCTCATAGCGGATCACCACCACGTCGCCCGGGACGATCTTCCGATCATAAATGGCGGCGATGGCTTCTTCTTCAGAATCGAATACCCGCGCGGGGCCTTCGTGCTTCATCATCTCGGGGGCAACCGCGCTCTGCTTCACCACGCAGCCGTCCTTGGCCAGGTTGCCCTTCAGCACCGCAATGCCGCCATTGGCAGAGTAGGGCCGGTCGATGGGCCGGATGATGCTCTCGTCCCGGTTCACCGCACCCGCCAGGTTCTCCGCCATGGTCTTGCCCGTGCAGGTCAGTACCGTGGTGTCCAGGAGGTTCTTCTTCGTCAGCTCCTTCATCACCGCCAGCACGCCGCCCGCCCGGTCAAGATCCTCCATGAAGGTGTCGCCCGCCGGGGCCAGATGGCACAGGTTCGGGGTGTTTGCGGAAATCTCGTTGGCGTGATCCAGGTCGATGGTCACACCCGCCTCGTGGGCGATGGCGGGCAGATGCAGCATGGTGTTGGTGGAGCAGCCCAGGGCCATGTCCACCGTCTCGGCATTGTTGAAGGCCGCAGGGGTCATGATGTCCCGGGGACGAATGTTGCGCTCCACCAGCTGCATGATCTGCATGCCGGCATGCTTGGCCAGGCGCAGACGGGCGGAATACGGCGCGGGAATGGTGCCGTTCCCCGGCAGCGCCATGCCCAGCGCCTCGGTCAGGCAGTTCATGGAGTTGGCCGTGTACATGCCCGAGCAGCTGCCGCAGGAGGGGCAGGCGTTCTCCTCATAATTGCGCACGCCGTCCTCGTCCAGGGTACCGGCCTTGTACGCGCCCACCGCCTCGAACATGTGGCTCAGGCAGGTGCGGCGGCCGTCGGTCAGACGCCCCGCCAGCATGGGCCCACCGGACACGAAGATGGTGGGAATGTTCAGCCGGGCCGCAGCCATCAGCAGGCCGGGCACGTTCTTGTCGCAGTTGGGGATCAT
>JBJEUJ010000261.1:0-1838 GCA_051883775.1 Aristaeellaceae bacterium
TCAGATCGACGCCACCCTGGCCTATATCAACGGCGGAAAGGTGCCCACGGAGGCGGACAAGGAGATCGACTCTCCCTATAACACCTACCTGTACAAGGGCCTGCCCCCCGGACCCATTGCCAACCCGGGCATGGCCGCCATCCGGGCCGCTATGAACCCGGAGAGCACCAGCTACTACTATTATGTGCTCAACCCGGAGACCAACCGCCACGAGTACTCCAAGACCTACAGCGCGCACCAGAGCCTGGTGAACAAGTATGCGGGTGGCTGAGAAGCCGGAGCTGCTCGCCCCGGCGGGGGATTTTGAGCGGCTGCGCATGGCGGTGGCCTACGGGGCCGACGCGGTCTATCTGGCCGGCGGAGACTTCGGCATGCGGGCCTTTGCGGGCAACTTTACCCCGGAAGAACTGGGACAGGCGGTGGCCCTCTGCCATGACAGCGGCGTGGCTGTCCATGTGACCTGCAACACCCTGCCCCGCAACGGGGAGGTCGCCCGCCTGCCTGAGTTTCTGGAGCGGCTGGAGGAGCTGCGGGTGGACGCCGCCATCGTGGCCGATTTGGGCGTGTTCCGGCTGGCCCAGAAATACGCGCCCCATGTGAAGCTGCACATGAGCACCCAGGCGGGGGTGGCCAATTATGAGTCGGCCCGCATGTGGTATGAGCTGGGGGCATCCCGGGTGATCCTGGCCCGGGAGCTGTCCCTGGACGAGGTGCGTGAGCTGCGCGCCAAAACGCCCGCCGGGCTGGAAGTGGAAACCTTTGTCCACGGGGCCATGTGCGTGTCCTATTCCGGGCGGTGCGTGCTGTCCAACTATATGACCGGGCGGGACGCCCAGCGGGGCGCCTGCGCCCAGCCCTGCCGGTACAAGTACGCCCTGATGGAGGAGAAACGCCCCGGGGAGTATTTCCCGGTGGAGGAGGACGGCAAGGGAGCCTATATTTTCAGTTCCCGGGACATGTGCATGATCGACCACATCCCCGAACTGATGGAGGCGGGCGTCAATTCCCTGAAGATCGAGGGCCGGGCCAAGAGCGCCTATTACGCCGCTGTGACCACCAACGCCTACCGCCACGCCATCGACGCGGCGGCGGCGGGGGAAACCCTGGACCCCGTCTGGCGTGACGAGGTGGAAAAGGTATCCCACCGGCACTACTCCACGGGCTTTTTCTTCGGCGAGCCGGGGCAGTACACCGCCGACGGGCGTTACATCCGCCAGTGGCAGGTGGTGGCCCAGGTGGAGTCCTGTGACGCCGACGGGAACGCCGTGCTCTCCCTGCGCAACAAGTTCGCCCGGGGGGACGAGCTGGAGCTGATTGGCCCCGGACTGGCGCCCATCGCCTTCCGCGTCCCTGAGATGGAGGATCTGGACGGATTTCCGCTGGCGGAGCCCCGGGTGCCCCAGATGAAATTTCGCATGAAGCTGCCGGTGGAGGCAGCCCCGCTCTCCCTGCTGCGGATACAGCGGGAAAGTCAGCAATGAAATGAAACGACCCCCGCGCGGCATAGCCGCGCGGGGGTTTGTGTCATTCAGGGAACTCCCGCAGGATGGTTTCCAGTTCCTCTCTGGTATAGAGGGCGGAGAGCACGTCCAGCAGGGCGTTGGCCGTCAAATGCTCGGGCAGGTCCAGCCGCCTGAGCAGGGCGGCGCGGCGCGCGCCGCTGTCTGGCCGGCCGGTCAGCCCCAGGGCGAACAGGTCGGCCTTGGTCAAAACCACGGGCGTGCGGGCGGATTCTTCCCCGTCCAGGAAGGTGGCCCCCGCCCGGCGCAGAGCGTCCAGCAGCACCTCCGGGCGCATGCCCTCCACCCCCAGCTTGCCCTCCTTGCCGGGGGTGCGCT
>JBJEUJ010000262.1:0-1837 GCA_051883775.1 Aristaeellaceae bacterium
TGAGCAGCTCCTCGGTGCGGGCATGAATGGCCTTCATCTCCCGGCAGTAGCGGGGGGAGCGCAGCGTCGCGCCCACCCAGCCGCTCTTCAGGCGCACATGCTGGGCCAGATCCACGTTCTGCGCCACCGTCAGGGGCGTGAAGAGGCGGATATTCTGGAACGTGCGGGCAATGCCCATCTGGGCGATTTTGTTGGGCTTGAGGCCGGTAATGTTGTGGGTGTTCAGCGACACGATGCCGCTGGTGGGCCTGTATACGCCGGTGATCATGTTGAAGGCGGTGGTCTTGCCGGCGCCGTTGGGGCCGATCAGCGCGACGATCTCGTTGTTGCCGATGGACATGTTCAGGTCGTTGACGGCCACCAGGCCGCCGAACTGCATGGTGGCGTGGGTAACCTCCAGCACGGGACGCATCAGCGCTTCACCTCCCTGTGACCACTCATCCGCCGCAGCCTGGAGCCAATGGCGCTCCAGGTCAGCTCCCTGGTGCCGAACAGGCCGTTGCGGAAGAACACGATGATCAGCAGCAGAATGGCGGAGAAGACCACCATGCGCATGCCGCTGATGCCGTCAGTCTGCCAGAAGCCCAGGTTGATGGGGCCGTCCAGCACGCGCAGATATTCCTGCCCGATGGTGACGATGAACGCGCCCGCGATGGAGCCGGTAATGGATCCCATGCCGCCCATGACCACGATCATCAGCACGTTGTAGGTCTGGGCCACGCGGAACATGTCCGGGCCGATGGTGCCGTTGTAGCTGGCCAGCAAGCCGCCGCCCACCCCCGCGATGAAGGCCGACAGCATGAAGGCCAGCATCTTGTGGAAGAACAGGTTCACGCCCATCGACTCCGCGGCGATCTGATCCTCCCGGATGGCCTTGAAGGCCGTGCCGTAGCTGGAGGAGGTCAGCAGGGCCATGAAGACAATGACGATCAGCGCCACCCCGTAGCACCACCAGATGTTGGCGTTGTTGGGGATGGACTTGAGACCCTGGGCGCCGTTGGTGACGGACTGCATGTTGGTAATCAGCACGCGGATGATCTCCGAGAAGCCCATGGTGGCAATGGCCAGGTAGTCGCCCCGCAGGCGCAGAACCGGCAGGCCGATCAGGAACGCCACCCCCGCCGCCAGCAGCCCGCCGATCAGCAGCGTCACGCCGAAGGGCAGGGTCAGGGTATTCAGGGGGGAAATGAGGGGCTCAATCATGAACAGGATCTGCTTCTTGGCTACGGGGATGGTCAGCAGCGCGGTGGTGTACGCGCCGATGGCCATGAAGCCCGCGTGCCCCAGGGAGAACAGGCCCGTGAAGCCGTTGATCAGGTTCATGGACAGGGCCAGCACCATGTTGATGGCGCACAGCCTTGCAATGCGCAGCACGTAGCTGCTGGCGTTGCCGTCCAGCCAGGCCAGCACGCCCACCAGCGCCGCGCACAGGAGAAGGGTCAGAAGGACGTGGAGCCACTTGATTTTCTTCATATCATCACACCTTCTCCGTCGCTTTTTCGCCCAGCAGGCCCGTGGGCTTCACCAGCAGCACCACAATCAGCAGAATGAAGGCGAAGGCGTCCCGGTAGCCC
This sequence comes from Aristaeellaceae bacterium, assembly GCA_051883775.1. Lineage (GTDB taxonomy): Bacteria > Bacillota > Clostridia > Christensenellales > Aristaeellaceae > UBA11524. The sequence continues at coordinate 1,575 of JBJEUJ010000262.1, forward strand.
GAGAGCGCGGGGAACGCCGCCACCAGCATGATCTCCACAAAGCCCAGCAGGAAGCCGCCCAGCACCGCGCCCGCCGTGTTGCCGATGCCGCCCAGCACCGCCGCGATGAAGCACTTGATGCCCGGCATGGCGCCCACGGTGGGGCTGATCTGCGGGTACTTCATGCCCCACATCAGCGCGCCCACGCCCGCCAGCGCCGAGCCGATGAAGAAGGTGATGGCGATGGTGCGGTTCAGGTCGATGCCCATCAGCCGCGCCGCGTC
>JBJEUJ010000263.1:0-1834 GCA_051883775.1 Aristaeellaceae bacterium
CCTGCACCCGCGCAAGGAGCTTCGCCCCTTGACCCGTTTTCGCTGGCGCGCTCCATGGGGGTTGGTTTTATTTGACCTCCGGGGTACCGGGGAATACGGCGGTTCGGCCGAAGCGCGCGCGCACCTGATCCACCGCCCGCTCCATGGCAGCCCGGCGGGGATCGTCCGGGGCGACCTCCGTCAGGAAGGACAGCTGCGCGGGCACGGCCTCGTCCTCGCCGCACAGGCTCCCGGCGGTGACGGTCATCAGCCGGATCGGCGCGTCGGCGGGCCAGGTCGCGTCCAGAATGGCGCAGGCCTCCCGGTGCAGCTGCCATGTCAGGTTGGTGGGCATGGGCAGCGTTTTCTGCCGGGAAATCACCTTCAGGCTGGGATCCTTGATCTGCAGCGTCACGGTGCGGCACTTCAGCCGCTGGGCCCGCAGGCGGCTGCCCACGCTGTCGCACAGGGGCATCAATGCGTCGTGGCAGGCCTCCCGGCCCACCAGGTCATGGGCGAAGGTCATGCCGTTGCCCACGCTCTTTACCGGATCGCTGTCGCCCCACAGGCGCACGGGGCTTTCGTCCAGGCCGTTGGCCATGCGCCACAGCCCGCCGCCCTGCTTGCCCAGGCAGCGGATCAGCAGCTCCTCCCGGCACCCGGCCAGCGCGCCAATGGTGGTGATGCCGTGTCGGCGCAGGGTTTCCGCCGCTGCGTCCCCCACGAACAGCAGCGCGCTCACGTCCAGCGGATAGAGCAGCTGCGCCACGTTCTCCCGGGTGATGAGCGTCGTTGCGTCGGGCTTCTTGTAATCGCTGCCCATTTTCGCCCAGGACTTGTTGTCGCTGACCCCCACGGAGATGGTGATGCCCAGCTCCTCCCGGATGCGGCGGCGCAGGGTATCCGCGATGGTCACGCCGTCCCCGAACAGCGTGCGGGAGCCGGTCACGTCCAGCCAGCTTTCATCCACGGAGAAGGGCTCCACCTGGTCGGTGTACTTCAGGTAGATCTGGTTGATCCGCCGGCTCATCTCGCTGTACTTGTGGTGGTGGGGCGGCAGGAGGATCAACCCGGGACACTTGCGCCGGGCCTGCCAGATGGTTTCCGCCGTCTGCACGCCGCAGCGCTTGGCAATCATGTTTTTCGCCAGGATGATGCCGTGCCGTCCCTCGGGATCACCCGCCACAGCCACGGGCTTGTCCGCCAGCTCAGGGTGCTCCAGCAGCTCCACCGAGGCGAAGAAGTTGTTGCAGTCGCAGTGGAGGATGGTGCGGTCAGTACGCATCGTCCTGATCGTCCTCCCCGCGCTGGAAGGAGCGGGCGAGGTTTTCCGGCTGGAAGCGGGGATCGAAGGCCAGGGCCCGCAGGCTGTCCCGGCTGACGACGGTGTTGGTGCCCAGGCAGTCGTCGCAGCGGTAGCCGCAGTCCGGGCATACGCAGCCCAGGTGATCGCTTTCCGCCTGCACCATGTAGGTGCCGCATTCCTTGCAGCTGCATCGCATGAGAATCGAACATCCTTTCGCGTTTGAGAATACCTATATTATAGCATGTTTTGCGATGATTGCAAGGGGGAAGAGGAATGACGCGCCACTTTGTATCCCCTGCAGTGGGCCTTGGTGGCTGATGCTGCGTGGAAACGACAGAACAGACAAGGGGCGATTTTGCTTGGCGGCGCATGGCCGGAGGGGCTGAGGTAACCTCCGTCGGCCTCCGCAGGAGGACGCCGCCTCTCACCCCCATGGCGGAGCGCGCAACCCCACGCGAAGCGGGGCGACCGTAGGGGAGCCCCGCCCGAGCTCACGCAACCCAGCCCCCTTCCCCGGAGGGGAAGGTGTCACGGCAGCTGCCGTGACGG
>JBJEUJ010000264.1:0-1833 GCA_051883775.1 Aristaeellaceae bacterium
ACCCTGCGGCCCGTCCAGTCGTCGTCCGGGTCGGCCCAGAAGGGATCCGCCGGGCTCAGCCCCAGGGGCAGGAATACCGCCGTGCACAGGTACAGGCTGCCAATGTTGATGTACCCCTCCGCCAGCTCCGGCTGATGCCCGTACACCCCCGGCATCAGCCAGCCGTCCCCGTCGAACATGTCCGGCGCGCTCATCACCCGGTGAATGACGCTGGTCAGGCCGCAGCGCACCCCCGCGGGAGTCAGGTGGGCGGGCAGCATGTGCTCCAGTGCGGCCTGGGCGAGCATCTGGAACGCGCCGAAGCGGTAGCAGATGGAGCGTCCCGCCACCGGATAGCTGCCCTCCGGGCCGATCATGCGCTCCAGGATGGCGGCGTAGCGCTTCGCATGGGCGTTGACGGCAGGCTGCATGGCGGCGATTTCCTCCCGCTCCCCCGCCAGCAGGTTGACCAGATCCACATACATGGGCTGAATCACGAAGCTGTTGTAGTAGTCCCAGTGGAAGCAGGGCCCGTCCCCGTACACGCCGTCGCCCAGGTACCACCCCTGGAAGGTGCGCAGGGCGTAAAGCACCCGCATCATGTCCCAGGGCTCCCCCAGCACGTACAGTCCCGCCTCCACCATGGCGGAGAAGAACAGCCAGTTGCAGTTGGCCGCGGCGATCCCCCGGGAGGCCCGGAAGGCTTCGGCCAGAAGGCGGCGGGTTCTCTCCGGCAGCGCCCCCGCCAGCTCTTTCGGCGCGCGCACCAGGGCATGGGCCAGGAAGGCCGCGTCCACCAGGGGCTGCCCGCCGGTGGTGAAATTCATATAGTCCGGCGAGGCGGGATCCACCGCCATGGCGATGCAGCGGAGGGCCTTCTCCCGCCAGGCCGCCTGCAGCGCCCGCTCCTCATCATCCAGGGCGGAAGCGTCCGCCTCCAGCCAGGGCGCCAGGCCCAGCATGCACCGGCCAAAGGCCTCCAGCGGAGCGAAGTCCGCCCGGTCAGGGTGGAAGCCCAGGGGCAGCTTCTTCTTCAGCTTCCCTGCGGCCAGACAGTCCAGTACGTTTCCCTCAATTTGCAGCATGCGGCTGAGCCAGTCCCGGCGACAGTCCATCATCGTCAGCCCCTCCTGTAAAGCCTATGGTTTTTTCTTCCGTTTCCCTGCTTCCCGGCAGGTATGCTCCTATTATATCGGCTGCGGCGCGGGATTGCAATGCGCACCCGGGAAAAGCCCCGGGTATACGCAAGCGCCGGGGAAGCGCCCTTTCGCGGCCTCCCCGGCGATGCTTCCTATGCCGTTTTTATCCCTCCAGCGCCTTTTTCAGGAACTGGCCGGTGTAGCTGCCCTCGCAGGCTGCGACGGTCTCCGGCGTACCCTCGCACACCACCGTGCCGCCGCCCTCGCCCCCCTCCGGGCCCAGGTCGATCAGCCAGTCCGCCACCTTGATCACATCCAGGTTGTGCTCGATCACCAGCACGCTGTTGCCCGCGTCCGTCAGCCGCTGCAGCACGTGGATCAGCCGGTCCACGTCCGCCATGTGCAGGCCCGTGGTGGGCTCGTCCAGGAGGTAGAGCGTCTTGCCGGTGGCCTTGCGGCTCAGCTCCGTGGCCAGCTTCACCCGCTGGGCCTCGCCGCCCGAGAGCGTGGTGGAGGGCTGGCCCAGCTTCATGTACCCCAGGCCCACGTCGTAGAGGGTCTCCAGCTTGCGCAGGATGGGCTGGTGATTCTCGAAGAAGGTCATGGCCTCCTCCACGTTCATGTCCAGCACCTCGTAGATGTTTTTGCCCTTGTAGGTCACCTCGAGGGTCTCCCGGTTGTAGCGGCGGCCCTTGCACACCTCGCAGGGCACGTA
>JBJEUJ010000265.1:0-9089 GCA_051883775.1 Aristaeellaceae bacterium
GGGGCTGCCAGCCCCCCGAACCCCCGAACCGGGGGCCATCGGCCCCCAGCCCCCCGGGCCGGGGGGACACGGTCCCCCCGACACCCCCCAGCGCGGGCCTTACAGCCCCAGCTCCTCCAGCGTGGGCTGAGGGGCGGCAAGCTCGTAAGCCCGGCCGTCCGGCGTGCGGTTCAGGAAGTGATAATCGTACAGCTCCCGCCGCAGCGTCGCCGGATCGCGGAAGGTGTGCCAGCTCAGCAGCGCCTCGTTGATTTCCCGCTCCGTGTAAACCCTGCCGGGCGTGAGCTTCCCCGCCAGATACTGCAATACCGCCAGCTGCTTCTTCCGCCGGGTGGGAAACTGCGTCACCCGCCCCTCCGCGTCCAGAAAGCTCCGCAGCATGTCCTGCGTCATTTCGTATCCGCCTCCTCCGTTCGCCAGTAGCCCCGCTGATCCCGCGCCATCAGCCCCTCGGAAATCATGTCCCGGCGGATGGTGCAGAAGTCGTCATGCACCTCGGCAATGATCAGGTTGACCTCCCGTTCGGGGTAAAGCCGCCCCGGCTCGAAGGCCTTGACGATTTCCTCCAGGATGATCCGCTTCTTCTTGCGCTGGGCGGGAATGGCCTTCAGCTTCCCATACTCGAAGAAGGCGTCGATGGTCTTCTGCCGGTAGGCCGCATCCCGCTGGGCCTGGGCGTCTGCCTCCTCCGATTCCTCCCGGAGAATGTCGATAATCCGCGCGCTGAAGGTCTCGGCCCGCAGCGCGTACATGGTATAGTACTGCGTCTTGTAGGAGGTGACCGCCCCGGCCTCCGCCAGCTTCTTCAGGTGGAAGGACACCGTGGCCGCGCTGAGCCCCAGCCGCTCCGCCAGCCGCTCCACGTACATGTCCTCCGCCGCCAGGGATTTCAGAATCTGCAGGCGGGATTTGTCCGCCAGGCACTTGAACAGCGCAATCGCTTCCGTGTCGGTCATGCTTCTCCCTCCAGGATGTGGTCGAAGGCCCGGCGGATGTCCTCCGCCATGCTTAGCTTGATCTGCTCCAGGTACGCCCGGTTCTCGTCCCCGTGGGCGAGGGCCTTCTCCCGGGCCTGGGCCCAGGCGGCGGGAATCTGCTGCATCCGCTGCCGGAAGAACCCTGCCGGATCCGCCTGCTGCGCCGCAGCTTTCAGCACCGCCTCGCTCAGGGACAGCACGTTCCCCCGGATCTTCTCAAACACCGCCTCGTCTGCCCGGCCCTCCGCCGCCAGGGCGCTTTCCCTGGCCTTGCAGGCCGCCTGCGTCCGGTCGAAGTATTCCTGCATATGCTGGTAACTCGCTTCATCCATGCTGATGCTCCTCCTTCAATCCTTTCTGTATGGAAAAGCATACCATAATCGAATTGACTTGTCAATAACTGATTAGACAAATATCAAATAGAATATGCTGCCTCCTGGGGAGAAGGAAACCCCGCCGCCGCGGCGAAAGGATAGGTAGCAACAGCCGCATTACCATTCAAGGAGGAGTCGCCATGAGCATGGAGCAGGCGCGGCAGGCATTTCTGCAGCCCGGCGATGACTATACGCCCATCCCCTTCTGGTTCTGGAACGACGAGCTGACCGAGGCTGAGCTGGCCCGGCAGATTCATGACTTTCACGACAAGGGCGTGGCGGGGTTCGTCATCCACCCCCGCAAGGGGCTGCCGAGGAGCATCCCCTACATGTCCGAAAAATACCTGGGCTTCGTGCGCTTCGCCGTGGAGGAGGCCGCCAGGCTGAGCATGCGCGTGGTGCTCTATGACGAGGCCATGTACCCCTCCGGCTCCGCCCACGGCATGGTGGTGTGGGAGAACCCCGCCTATGCCTCCCGCTGCCTGCGGATGGAGGTCTCGGCGGAGGCCGTACCCGCCGGGGCGGACGTCATCGCCGTGTGCGCCGCCAGGGTGGCGGAGGGCCGGGTATCCGACGTGGAGGCCATTCAGCCGGTGGACGGCGCGTACCCCGCTCCCGGGGACGGGCGGGTGCTGCTGGCCTTCCGGGAGGGCTATTCCGGCGGCACCATCCGCGGCGTGCATGAGAATGAGGACGACGGCGAGAGCGATGCGCCGCCCTCCGCCGACCTGCTGAACCCGGAGGCGGTGCGGGCCTTCATCCGCCTGACCCACGAGGGCTACTGGCGCGCGCTGCAGGAGCACTTCGGCAGAACCATCATCGCCGTGTTCACCGACGAGCCGGACATCACCGGGCGCAACGCCGCGCGGGGGTGCATGGCCTGGACGGCGGGCTTCCTGGATGAATTCCTGGCCCAGGGCTGCAGGGTCGCCGATCTGCCCGCCCTGTGGCTGGACGCGGGGCCGGAGACGGAGAATATCCGCCGCCGCTACCGCCGCGCAGTGAACCGCCGCCTGAACGAGACCTACTACGGTCAGCTGGCGGACTGGTGTCAGGCCCATGGCGTGGCGCTCACCGGGCATCCGGCGAAAAGCTGGGACATAGGGCTTTTGCGCTCCTTCCAGCTGCCGGGGCAGGACGTGGTGTGGCGGTTTGTGGGGCCGGGGCAGGGCGTCGCCGGGCCGGACAGCGTGCTGGCCAAGTGTGCCTCGGACGCGGCGCGTCACGCCGGGCGGGCGCGCAACGCCAACGAGTGCTTCGGCTGCTGCGGGCCCGATAGGATCCAGTGGGCCTTCACCATGGACGACATGAAGTGGTACATGGACTGGCTGTTCGTCCGGGGGACGAACCTGCTGTACCCCCATGCGTTCTTCTACTCCCTGCGGGACGGCCGGGGGGAGGAGCGTCCGCCGGACGTGGGGCCGAACAACCTGTGGTGGCCCTGGTACGGGCAGATCGCCCGCTACATGCGGCGGATGAGCTGGCTGATGACCGGCGGGGTGAATCAGGCGGAGGTGGCGGTGCTCTGTGAGGAGGATCGCTTGCCCTGGGAGGTCTGCGTGCCGCTGTACGAGCATCAAATCGAGTTCAACTACCTGCAGGACACGGAGCTGCCCGCCTGCCGCGTGGAGAACGGGCAGCTGTGCCTGGGGCAGCAGCGCTACAGCGTGCTGATCACAGGGGACGTGCCCCTGGACGAAAACGTTCGGGACGCCCTGGGCCTGCAGCCCTGCCTGGTGGAGATCGGGGAGGAAGGGCTGTATCTGGCGGATGAGGACGACAATGCTGCCGAAGCCCGGGGGCTCGGGGGGACAAATGTCCCCCCGGAGGACGCGGCAGCTTCCGCGTCGCGGCGCGACCGTATTCGCGCCGTGACCCCGCAGCGCGGCGCGCCCGTTGCGCGCCGTGCCCTGCAGACGAGCAGCGGGACACCTGCACGCGCATGTGGCATGACCGAAGGAATCCAAGCCGGTTCGCGCGAAAATGGGGGTGAACCCCCCCGGGGGTTCGGGGGAAACAGTGTTTCCCCCGAGGAAAGCGCGACAACCGTCGCCTGCCGGGAGGCAGGGGACGGTTGGGCAGATTCTGCGTCGCGGCGCGACCGAATTCGCGCCGTGACCCCGCAGCGCGGCGCGCCCGTTGCGCGCCGTGCCCTGCAGACGAGCAGCGGGACACCTGCACGCGCATGCAGCATGACCGAAGGCGCGCAACCCAATCGCGGGAAATGGGGCGAAGCCCCCGAAGGCGCGCAACCCAATCGCGGGAAATGGGGTGAAACCCCCGAAGGCGCGCAACCCAATCGCGGGAAATGGGGTGAAACCCCCGAAGCGCCCCTTTTGAGGGTAAGCTGGGTCAGGAAGGAGGGGGCCGATTTCTTCCTCATGGTCAATGAGGGCGAGGAGGAAATCCGCTGCGGAATCACCCCTGCAGTCCGGGGCGCGGCGGAGTGGTGGGATCCCTGGACGGGCCGCAGCGAGCCCGCCGTCGCGGATCGGGAGGGCCGCTATGCCCTGAGACTTTCCCGGCGGGGAAGCCTGATCCTCTGCGTGGATCGGGAGGCGGAGCCCCTGACCGCCGACGATGCCGTCCTGCCCTTCGCCCTGCCGGAGTATCCCGTGTGCCGCCCGCTGGCCGGGCAGACATGGCGCGTCACGCCCATGACCGGGGATACGCCGCCCTTCAGCCTGACCGCCGATGACGAGGGCTGTCTGCCCTCCTGGACGGAGCAGCCCGGCCTGGCCCGGTACTCCGGCTGGGCCGCCTATGAAACGGAGCTGTCCATGCCCCGGGACGGTCTGCTGACCCTGGGCGAGGTTCATGCCATGAGCCGCCTGTTTCTGGATGGCCGGGAGGCGGGCATGTGCATGTGGTCGCCTCACCAGTACCTGATCCCCGCTGGCCGGCACGCCCTGCGGCTGGAAATCTGCAATACCCTCGCCAACGCCTATGAGGGAGCGCAGCTGCCCTCCGGCCTGATGGGCCCCGTGACGCTGCATTCCGCCGTGGAAGAGCAGGCCCTGTCATGCAGCCTGACGCCATAAAAGCAAAGCTACGCCCCTTCTCCTGCACTGAGCGCGGGAGAAGGGGCGTTTGCATGGCCGGCAAAGGCGTCCCCCCTGCATCATGAAGGACATGCCGTGACCGTTGAAGCGGCTCTGCGCCCGGGGACGGCCGACCGGCGTGGCCCGTGGCATCGCTGCCCGCAGGGAGGCACAGTCCCCCCGATGCCTGCTCAAGACGTCGGGCAGGAGCCTGAATTTAGCGGTGGGGAAGGCTGCTTCCCCGGCAGGCAGTCTGTCAGTGCGGAGGACGGAAGCTGTTCAGGGAGATCGCTGATCGAGAACGCCATGCCTCGCGGCTGGGCAGGCATGCAGCGTGCGGCCATCCAACAGACCAGCGCCGCCGGGCACAAGGGTCGCCGCTGGGGCAGGCCGGGTAGGCCCCGGCAGCCGCTGACGTGGGCAAACAATAGCAACAGCGCCGTATGAAACAGTCCGCTTCCAACGGTGCTGCAGCAGCGTTGGAAATAGCGAACACCAGCGAATAAAAGCCATGAATGCGCCAAATGCCGGACCATGAAAAATACCCGCCGCAAATCCTTATGCGGCGGGTATTTTGGCGGAGAAGGAGGGATTTGAACCCTCGCTGCGCTTATCGCACACTACTCCCTTAGCAGGGGAGCCCCTTCGGCCTCTTGGGTACTTCTCCGTGTCAAGCGATGTGCGGTTGTCAGAATAGCTGGCGGAGAGAGAGGGATTCGAACCCCCGGTGCCTTTCGGCATCACTGGTTTTCAAGACCAGCGCCATCAACCGCTCGGCCATCTCTCCAAGTGCAACCAGCCTGATTATTATAGCATGGCCCTTTCACCTTGTCAAGGGTGAAAACAGGAACCGTGCGATTTTCCTTGCCGGGGAACCTCCCCCCCGGCGGCAGGCGCATGGCCGCTCCGCCGCCGGAGGCAGCGCCTTACTCGTTGAGATCGTCCTTGTCCGGGTCTGTGGGCGCGTCCTCGTCCTCCTCCAGCTCGGGGAAAACGGGCTTGCCGCAGGAGGGGCAGAGATAGTCCTCGTCAAAGTCCACGTCCGAGGCGCGGAACTGCAGCTCGTGGCCGCAGGAGGGGCAGGCGTAGGAGATCAGCTCGTCGTCCTCGTCCTCGTCCGCATCCTCGTCATCCTCGTCGTAAACGGCGTCCTCGTCCTCGTCGCCAAAGAGGGTCTCCTCCAGGTCGGCCAGGTCGTCGTCGATGGACTCCACATACTCGTTCAGCTCATCGTGGGCATCGGTCATGGCCTGCATTTCCTCGGCCATCTCGCCCATGGCATTCAGGATCTCCAGGATGAGCTTGTTGGAGTCCTTCTCCATGTTCAGCTTCATGCCGGCGGCCAGGCCCTTCAGGTAGCTTACCTTATCGGTCAGTTTGCTCATGGTGATAACCTCCTCACGATTGTTGTTCTCCGGGATGCAAACCACCCGGCGGAGGCAACTCCGCCGGGCAGCGCGATCACAGGGAAATGGACGTTTCTGCCGCTTACGCGCGCTCCATGTACTCGCCGGTGCGGGTGTCGATGCGGATCATGTCGCCGGTGTTGATGAACAGCGGCACCTGCAGGCTGTAGCCGGTCTCCAGGGTGGCGGGCTTGTAGGTGTTGGAGGCGGTGTCGCCCTTGAAGCCGGGCTCGGTGTCGGTCACCTGCAGGGTGACGAAGTTGGGGGCCTCCACGGAGAAGGGGCTGCCCTTGAAGAAGCGCACGGTCACGTTGGTGCCCTCCTTCACGTAGGGGATGGCGTCCTCCACCTTGTCCAGGGACAGGGGGATCTGGTCGTAGGTCTCCACGTCCATGAAGTAGTACAGCTCGCCGTCGTTATAGACGTACTGCATTTCCTTGGTCTCGATAATGGCCTTGGGCATCTTGTCGGTGGGGTTGAAGGAGCGCTCCACCACCGCGCCGGTCATCACGTTCTTGATCTTGGTGCGCACAAAGGCAGCGCCCTTGCCGGGCTTGACGTGCTGGAAGTCCACGATGGTCCACACGCCGCCATCCCATTCAACGGTAATGCCCTTCCGGAAATCGCCAGCAGTAATCATTGATTCATTCCTCCATGAATTTGAAGATAGGATTTATTTCAAAACCACATCCCCGCCGCTGGCGGAAAAGTGATGGTGAAACGCTTACAGGATGATGAGCTCCTTGGGCGCGGTGGTCAGGGCCTCGCAGCCGGTCTCGGTGACCAGGCAGGAGTTCTCGATGCGCACGCCGCCGACGCCCGGCAGGTACACGCCCGGCTCCACGGTGATGACCGTGCCCGCGGCCAGAATATCGTGGCAGGAGACGGACAGGCGGGGGTTCTCGTGAATGTCGATGCCCACCGCGTGGCCCAGGCCATGGCCGAAGCGGCCCGCATAGCCCTGGCTGTCGATGTAGTCACGGGCGATCTTGTCAATGTCGAAGCAGCACACGCCGGCCTTCAGCGCGCTCTCGGCCATCTCCTGGGCCTTGAGGACGGTGTTGTACACGTGCAGCATCTGCTCGCTGGGCTTGCCCAGGGCCACGGTGCGGGTCATGTCCGCGCAGTAGCCGCCGAACTTGGCGCCGTAGTCCATGGTGATCATGTCGCCCTGGCGGAGCCTGCGCTCACCGGGGATGGCATGGGGCAGGCTGCCGTTCTCGCCGGAGGCGATGATGGTGTCGAAGGCCAGCTTCTCGCTGCCCAGGCGGAACATGGTGTAGTCCAGCTCCAGCTGCAGCTCCTTCTCGGTCATGCCCTCATGGATCTTCGGCAGAATCTCGTCGAAGGCCTGGGAGGTGATCTGGCAGGCGCGGCGGATGGCGGCGGCCTCGGCCTCGGTCTTGATTACGCGCAGGGTTTCGGGGAACTGGTTCAGGGAGATGCAGGCCATATCGTCGCCCAGGGCGTCCTGCAGGGTGCGGAAATCCGCCACGGTGAGGAAGTCGTCCTCGTAGCGCAGGACGGTCACGCCCTCCTGCTGGCACAGCCGGGCGATCCACTGGCTGTGGGTCAGGCTCTTGTCGGTCATGACGACCTCGAAGCCCGGGGCCTGCTTTTCCGCCTGCTCGGTGTAGCGGAAGTCGGTGACGATGACCCGGCGGCGGGGGGAGATGAACACCACGCCCTCGCCCGTGTAGCCCTGGGTCAGGTAGAACATATTGGAGGGGTTATGCACCGCGACGGCGTCCGTTGCGGTCAGATGAAGCTGCTCAACCAGCTTGTCAGAAGCGGTCACTGTCTATTCACTGCCTTTCCCGGATGGTCACGTCAAGAAAGCTGGACACATCCGTGAACCATTGTACCACAAACCCTGCCGCTTGAAAAGCATTTTTTCTCCGTCCGGAGCCAAAAGCGGCGGAAAATCGGCCCTTTCCGGGCACAAAGCCCTGCCCGGCAAGGAAAAAGCCTCCCGGCGCTTCCGCCGGGAGGCCAGCCATGCGGGCCGTCAGGGGTGGGGGCTCAGTTGCCGAAGGCCACGGCTTCCACCGTCGCCAGGGTGCGGCCGGCCTGGGCCAGGTAGTCCGCCACAAAGCTGTACAGCTCGCTCTCGATGATGAGCGTGCCGCCCTCGGGCAGGATCACCGTGTCGTAGCCCGTGTTGCCGTTCACCGTCAGCACCAGGCGGCCCTCGGTATCGTAAAGGGCGGCGGTCACCATCGGATTCCGCAGGGGCGCGCCGGTGCTGTTGGTGATGGTGAAGCGCACCACGTCCACCGTGAAACCGTAAGCATCGACGCCCTGGGTCAATTCCGCAGCGACCTGGGCCTGAACGGGGGCCTCCGTGCTGTAAGCATAGGGATCGGCATACACGCTCAGGGCCACGCCCGCCACATGCTCAGGCAGGGTGACGCCGTCCGTCTTGGAGATCAGCAGCTCCTCCGCGATCACCGCCGTCTCGCCGGGGGCCAGCACGTCAGGGGTGGGGAACACGTAGGCCTGCTCCTCCAGGGTATTGCCCTGGGCGTCCGTCACGACGATCTGGCCGTCCACGGCCACGGGGCTGCTGCCGGTGTTGCTGACCACCGCGTACACATAGCAGTCAATGAAGGAGGAGTAGTCGTCCGCATTCAGGATGCAGTTGCCATCCAGGATGCTCAGGCCGTCCCGGGCGGAGAAGGTCATCAGGCTGTCGGCGCCGGGATTCGCAGCGGATGCATCCTCCGCTGTTCCGCTGCGCAGCATATTCTGCAGCTCCCCAAAGGAGGAAGCGGAGGCGCAGGCGCATTCAAGCGCCAGGCAAAGGCCCAGCAGCAGGGCAAGACATTTTTTCATGGTGCAGGACTCCTTTCATGATGGGAATGGACATGATAGGTTTTGCGTCAGTGTAGCATATCCGGCCGGAAAAGTCAACCAAAAGGGCCGTCCGCACACAGCCTGCGCAGACGGCCCCTGGTATCATGCATCATGGGAAAGAGCGGCGGCGCTTGGCCCCTGACGTTTCCAATACGTACGGACTCCGCAGCCATAGCCTTCCCCTCTGGGGAAGGTGGCTGAGCGTCAGCGAAGCCGGATGAGGTTGCCTTCCCCTCTGGGGAAGGAGGCCGAGCGTTAGCGAGGTCGGATGAGGTCGTTCCCCTGCTGGTTGGCTCAACCTGCCGTTTCCCTCGCGGGCGAACTGCGTCGCCTGCTCGGAAACTCACGCTTTTTTCTTTTCCTTTTTACTGCTTTGTTCTGTTGCGCTGGGCTGCCGCCCAGACCTGCGCAGGGGCTAACGCCGCCCCTGCACCC
>JBJEUJ010000266.1:0-9041 GCA_051883775.1 Aristaeellaceae bacterium
GGAGATGGACAAGGTGCGGGGTCTGGACGAGGGTGCGGACGACTACCTGACCAAGCCCTTCGGGGTGATGGAGCTGCTGGCGCGGGTGCGGGCGCTTCTGCGCCGCAGCGGCGAGGGCGCGGCGGAGGAATGCCTGACCCTGGGGGATGTGACGCTGGACCGTGCCCGGCACCGGGTGACCGTCGGAGGCGCGGAGGTCGTCCTGACGCACATGGAGTTTGAGCTGCTGGCCTTCCTGATGGCCCACGCCGGCAAGGCCGTGACCCGGGAGGTGCTGCTGGACGATGTGTGGGGCATCGCCTACGCCGGGGATACCCGGACAGTGGACGTGCACATCCGCACCCTGCGGCAGAAGTTAGGGGCCAGCGGCGGCATGATAGCCACGGTGCGCGGCGTGGGCTACCGCATGGAGGAGACGCATGAGTAAGCGGCTGAGGCGGTGCCTGGTGGTCTGCGCGCTGCTGACCGCGCTGACCATGTGCGCGGTGGTGGCGGGCGGCATGTACGTGCTGTCCAGCAGGCAGCTGGAGCAGCGGCTGACCCGGCAGGCGGCCAATCTGGCGGCGCTGCTGGAAAAATCGGAGGATCCCGTGGCGCTGCTGGAGGGCAGCGTGTACGACCAGCGGGTGACGCTCATCGGCGCGGGCGGTCAGGTGCTGTACGACAGCGACCACGCCGCCGCCGCCATGGAGAATCACCTGCAGCGGCCCGAGGTGGTGCAGGCCCTGGCCGACGGCGCAGGCAGCAGCCGCCGCCAGAGCGACACGGTGGGGGAAACCAGCCTGTACTACGCTCTGCGGCTCCGTGACGGGGGCGTGCTGCGCCTGGCGGGGACGCAAAGGAGCATCCTGGGCACGGTGCAGGGGATCGCCCTGTGGGCCGCGGCGGGGGCGCTGGTGTGCGTGCTGGCCGCGGCGGTGCTGGCGGTGCCGGTGACGCGGCGGATGGTCCGGCCCATCAACGCCATCAACCTGGAGCATCCCCTGGAGAGCGACGCGTATGAGGAGCTGTCCCCGGTGCTGCGGCGTATGGATCAGCAGAACGCCCGCATCGCGGCGCAGATGGATTCCATGGCCCGGCAGCGGCAGCGGCAGGACGTGATCCTGGGCGGCATGCGGGAGGGGCTGATCATCCTGGATGATCGCCACACCGTGCTGACCATGAACGCCGCCGCCCGGGAGCTGCTGGAGGTTCAGGAGGATCCCGAGGGCCGCACGATGCTGGCCGTCAACCGCAGCGACGCGCTGGTCAGGCTCCTGGAGCAGGGCGGCGGCCAGGGCGAAATGCAGGTGGCGGGCCGCACGGTGCGGGTGTCCATCAGCCAGGTGGAGCAGGGGGGCATGGTGATCCTTTTGCAGGACGTGACCAGCGACCGCCTGGCCGAGGAGAGCCGCAGGCAGTTTTCCGCCAATGTGAGCCATGAGCTGCGCACGCCCCTGACCACCATCAGCGGCTACGCGGAGCTGCTGGCCACGGGCCTGGTGAAGGCCGAGGACGCGGAGAACGTGGGCGGCAAGATCCTCAAGGAAAGCCGCCGGCTGCTGTCGCTGATTGAGGACATCATCCGCCTGTCCCGCCTGGACGAGGGCGTGATGGGCGAAATGGCCCCGGTGGAGCTGCGCCGCCTGGCGGAGGGCTGCGCCGGGAAGCTGCGCACCGCGGCCATGCAGGCGGACGTAACCCTGCAGGTGCAGGGCGATGCGGCCTGGGTCATGGGCGACGGGGCGCAGCTGGAGGAAATGCTCACCAACCTGATGGAGAACGGCGTGAAGTACAACGTGCCCGGCGGCAGCGTGACGGTGACCACGGGCATCAGGCAGGGGCGGCCCTTCGCCGCGGTGAAGGACACGGGCGTGGGCATTGCGCCGGAGCATCAAAACCGGGTGTTCGAGCGGTTCTACCGGGTGGACAAGAGCCGCAGCAAGCAGACCGGCGGCACGGGTCTGGGGTTGTCCATCGTCAAGCACGGGGCGCAGGCGCATCATGCTGAGATCACCCTGGAAAGCCAGGTGGGCAAGGGCACCTGCATCACCCTCACCTTCCCGGAAACGGCAGAATAAACCCACTCCAGGGAATCGCGCCAGCGAAAACGGGTCAAGGGGCGAAGCTCCTTGCGCGGGTGCAGGGGCGGCGTTAGCCCCTGCGCAGGTCTGGGCGGCAGCCCAGCGCAGCACAAAAGTATCGTCAAAAAGGAAAAGAAAAAACGCGAGTTTCCGAGCAGGCGACGCAGTTCGCCCGCGATGGAAACGGCAGGTATCATTCCCCACAAAGGAACGACCTCATCCGACCTCGCTGCGCCCGGCCACCTTCCCCAAAGGGGAAGGCTGCAGACCCTGCCGCATCCCGCGAAGCACCCGCCTTGACATCAACACAAAACGCCGCAGACAGCATGTGCCTGCGGCGTTTTGCGTTACCTCGTGTTCTTCTCGTTCACCGTGTCGATTTCATCCATCCGCAGCTGGGGCGCGCAGGCCTTGCAGCGGGTCAGCTTCGCGAAGGTATCGTCCTCCAGCTCCCCGTAGGTGAAGGCTGTCAGCGGCCAGTACTTCTCGTTGACCTCCATGCAGGTGGGGCTGGAATGGTAGTTCTTGCCGCCGTTGGGGTTGTAGTACAGCGTCACGCCGTCATCCG
Organism: Aristaeellaceae bacterium; assembly: GCA_051883775.1. Classification (GTDB taxonomy): domain Bacteria; phylum Bacillota; class Clostridia; order Christensenellales; family Aristaeellaceae; genus UBA11524. The sequence goes on from JBJEUJ010000266.1 coordinate 2,632, forward strand.
GATAGCCCAGGGTGCGGCCCTTCTCGTCCCAGATGATGACCTTGGTGTAGCTCTTGCGGTTCAGGTTGTCCCAGAGCCACTTCATGTTCACGCCCTCGGGGCTCTTGCGCCGCTGAATGCGGATGCACCCGTGGCTGGCCTTTTCCCCCAGGTATGTCTCGAAATTGGCATAGTCCTTGTCGATCATCTTCGAGGAATCGCTGGCGTCAAAGACGGGGTAGCAGGGCACCTCATGCAGGAGAATGCCGCCGTTGATGCGCAGGGCATAGTCGCAGTAGATTTCCTCCGACCAGAAGCCGCCCGTCCAGCTGACGATGAGGAATTCCCCGGCCGGAGTCTCGTTGAAGGGATCGGTTCTGGTGGGGAAGCCCGTGGAGCACATCAGCGTGGTGTACAGGTGGCCGTCTTTGAACAGGTACAACCGCTGCTGCAGCTTGTCCACCACAATGCCGTATTCCTGATCCACCTCCCGCTCCTCCAGCAGGCTGGTCTGCACCCAGCCCTGGAACTTCTCCGCCCAGACCTTCACCTTCGAACCGCTGACGGAGGATGAGTATGCCTCAATGAGTGTCCAGTCCCCCTGCTGGTCCAGAATATGTACTGCCTGGCTGGCGCAGGTGACCTCGCCCACGTAGTCGGAGCAGGCCTTGTCCGGCTCGCTGCGCACCTTGACCTGCTCCTTCTGCCCACCCTTGAGCACCGTCACCGGCTGGGTCAGCACCTCCCAGATGGCCGCCTCGTCCATCTCACCCATATTCAGCTTCCAGTAGCATATGTCGTGATCGCATTGGATGGGGCTGTCCTCCCCGGGGGTGTGGTAGCTGACGTCCGTGGCCAGGGAAGGCCATACCACGCTGACCTCCACCGTCTCCGGGCTGGAGGAGTAGCCCGTCTCATCCAGCAGGCGGATGGTCAGCTCCCATGTGCCGGAGGATACCGCCTTGCCCGATACACAGCCGTCCCACACAAGGGTCGCTTCGCCCGCCTGGCAGGCCTGACTGACGAGCGTTTCGTCCTCGCTCCCGGCGGTGCGCAGGGTAAGCGTCAGGGTGCCGGGCATGCTGGCTTCCACCGTGGCTGTCCAGTCACCGGCGCAGGTGTCGTCCGCCATCAGGCTGAGGATCATGGGTGCGGCGGGGCCGATGGGCAGGGCTGCCTCGGCGGAAAGCTCGCCGCTGGTCAGGCGCAGGGTATAGTCGCCCTCGGGCAGCGGCTCGCCCGCGCTGTCCGTGCCGTCCCAGTACAGGCGGAGCGTCCCGTCCTGGGGCTGGGCAGCCTGCGCCAGCACGGCGGCTACGCTGCCGTCCGCGTCCAGCACGATGGCGTCGGCAGGCCCGTCCGCTTCGGCGGTCAGGCGGACAGCCTTGCCCGGGCGGATGACCTGGGGCACCTCTGTCCAGGCGGGCTCCGCCAGGGCGGGAAGGGACAGGAGCAGCAGGAGCAGCAGTGGTGGAAGCAGCTTGCGCATGACGATGGTCCTCAGCTTTCGTACAAAATGGGTTCCATAGCATGAACGTGCCGGAGGCGGAAATTCATGCTCAGAATCGTATTGTACCGCATCCCTCCCGGCATTGCAAGGCCGTGGAAGCTGTGCTATAATGAGCGCGTATGCCCTTGGGGGCGATGAAGAAGGAGTGACATGGTTTTGCTCAGAAAACTGACGTGGAGCCAGTGGCTTTGCCTGGCGCTGGCTGTGGCGCTGGCGGTGCTGGCCGTGGTGGTGTATCAAACCAACGTGCTGATCACCGGGAGCGACGAGCGGCTGATCGACATGCACAAGCAGGGCGTGGGCGCGCTGGGCGAGGGCGACAGCGCCCGGCAGAGCTTCACCGCCTCCCGGGACGGCCTGGCCGGCGTGGACGTGATGGTGTCCAATTACAACCAGAAGGTCAGCCAGGGTACGCTGACCCTGTGGCTGACCGACGAAGCCGGGCAGGAGCTGGCAAGGCAGGAGTATCCCGTGTCCACGCTGAAGAACAGCGTGTTTGTCACGCTGGAGGTGCCCCTGCAGGACAAGAGCAAGGGACGGATTTACGTGCTGCATGCCTCCAGCGACTGCACGGAGAAAAAGGGCGTCACCCTGCGCATGGGCCCTGTGGAGGAGCCCGTGGGCGAGCTGGCCCTGCCGGACGGCACCGTCACCACGGAAAACGCCGTGAACCTGCGCATGCGCTATGAGGAAAGGATCTATGGCGGCATGGGCGCGGGGGAGCTTTTGCTGATGGCCCTGAGCCTGGTTGCCTGCGTGCCTCTGGCCGGCAGAAAGGAGCGAATCCATGGCTAAGAAGCGGACAGTATGGACGGCGGCGCTGCTGGTGGTATGGGTCGTGGCCGTGGTGCTGGGCACGGAGGCGCTGTGCCAGCTGCCCGTGCTGAGGCTGCCGGCGGAGCAGCGGGGGATTCAGCCCCTGGCGGCGGAGCAGCTGGCGGTGGAAGGCGGCGAGGCAGCCGGGACGGAGGAGGACTGGCTTTACGAGGAGGAATGGGCGGAGGATGAATCCGCCGCGGCCGGGGTGTATGCCGCCGCAGGCCAGAAGGTCGCCGTTCCCATCAGCGGCTATGTGCAGACGCTGACCCTGTACGGGGACATCGAGGGGGAGGACGGCAACTACACGGTGAAGTGCGTGCTGCCGGACGGCTCTGTCTGGAGCACGAAGAGCTACTTCTGGGCGCTGCAGTCGGGAGTCAGCCGGGATTCGGTGACCATCGGGCGGGAAATCGTCTCGGCGGAGGTCACCTTCACCGGGAGCGGCATCACTTTCACCGGGGCGGAGACGGACAACCGCTTCCTCTGGAACCCCTATCGGATGCTGCTCTCCGGGGCCATTGCGGCGGGGCTGTATCTGCTCATTGCCCTGCGGCGGGTGATCGGCCGGCGGGCGGAGACCGGCTTCCTGGTGGTGGGGCTGTGCGTGGGGCTGGTGCTGAGCGTCTGCATGCCGCCCTGCGTGGGGCAGATCTTTGACGACGAGACCCATTTCGGCCGCATTGCCACCCTGTCCCATGGCTATCCCGGCTACCGGACGCAGGCGGAGCATCTGATGGTGGAGCTGGGCTTCACGGTTCTGTACAACAGCAACTACCATCATGAGACGGATACCCTGCAGGACCGGCTGGCCTTTGCCAAGACGCTGGACGCCATCGGCGCGGATCAGACCCCCGTGACGGAGGTGAGCCTGCAGTGGGCCTTCAGCGACACGGGCTATGTGACGCAGGCCCTGGGCTACGGCCTGGCGCGGGCGGTGGGGCTGCCCATGTCCTGGCAGATCATCATGGCCCGGGTGTTCAACATGCTCACCTATGTGCTGCTGACCTTCCTGGGCATCCGGGCGCTGGGCCGCTTCAAGCTGGCGCTGTCGGCCATTGCGCTGATGCCCACGCCCATGCTCCTGGCCTGCAGCCTGACCTATGACACCACCATCAACGCCCTGTGCTTCCTGGGCACGGCGCTGGTGATGAACGCCATCCTTGACCGGGAGACCCGCCTGACCTGGCAGCGGGGCCTGGCGATTCTCCTGACGCTGATCCTGGGCTCGGTGAGCAAGGTGGTTTATATACCCATGCTGCTGCTGACGCTGCTTTTGCCCCGCAGCAAGTTTGACTCCACGGCGGCCAGGGTGTGGTACAAGTCCCTGGCGGTGGCGCTGTGCCTGATGACGGTGGCCACCATGGTGATGAGCGTGGGCGGCGGCGCGGTGACCCTGCAGGATTCCCGCGGCGGCGCGGTGGACAGCTCGGCCCAGATCGCCTATGTGCTGCGCCATCCCTTCACCTATCTTCAGACCTTCTTCTACTCCATCTGGAGCGGCTTTGAATACTACTTTATCAAGAGCGGCCGCCTGTACCTGGGCTTTGGCGGCGGCATTTCCGACGCCATGGGCTATGTGTCGCTGCTGCTGGTGATCTTCGCGGCCGTCACGGACAACGAGCCCGAATGGAACCAGCGCCTGAACTGGAAGCTGCGCCTGGCCATGCTCATCATCGCCATGATGGCCATCGGCATGACCTTCACCACCATGTACGTGGCCTACACCCCCGTGGGCGAGGGCAGCGTCGCCGGTGTGCAGGGCCGCTATCTCTTGCCGGTGATGCCGCTTCTGTGCATGCTGTGCAGCCCGGAGGGCGTGCAGAACCGCATGAACAAAACCGGCTGGCACCTGGTGTTTTTCCTGCTCAACGGAATCATTCTGACCGCGGTCTGCATGGGGAGCCTGGTGCAGCTCGGCATGTAAGGAGGAAGAAGGGGTATGGAGCATGTATTTGCCATCTGCGCCTACGGGGACAGCCCCTATCTGCCGGAATGCATCGCCTCCCTGGAGGCGCAGCGCGCCGCGTCGCCGGTGCTGCTGTGCACGGCCACCCCGTCGGAGCGCCTGGAGCGCCTGGCCCGGGAGCATCAGCTGAGCTATTGCGTGAACACGGACGCGCCCAACATTGCCGGGGACTGGAACTTCGCCCTGGCGCAGGCCAAAGCCATAGGCGCGGGCTACGTCACCCTCTGCCATCAGGATGACCTGTACCTGCCGGACTACGGCGAGGGCTTCCGGCAGGCGGCGGCGCGGGATCCGGAGATGCTGATCTACTTTTCCGACTACGGCGAGCAGCGCGGGGAGAAGGCTGTGACCGCCTCCCGGCTGCTGAGGATCAAGCGTCTGCTGCTCATGCCTCTGCGGCTCCGGGCAACCCAGAAGTGGACCTGGTGCAAGCGCCTGGCCCTGAGCCTGGGGGATCCCATCTGCTGCCCGGCGGTGACCTTCAACCTGGACAGGCTCCCCCTGCCCCTGTTTGAGCGGGGGATGAGCACTAACCTGGACTGGCAGACCTGGGAGAGAATCTCCCGCCTGCCCGGCCGCTTCGCCTACGACCCGGCGGTGCGCATGCTGCACCGGATTCACCCCGGCTCCACCACCAGCCAGGTGCTGGGGGAGGGCGGGCGCAGGGCGCAGGATGAAGCCATGTTCCGCAAGTTCTGGCCGGCGCCCCTGGCCCGGCTGCTGACCCGGCTCTATGCCGCCAGCGAAAAGAGCAACAATCTGTAAAGGAGAAGAGCGCATGCAAGCACTGAAGGAAGCCATCCTGCGGGAGGGCGAGGGCATCGGGCAGGATATTGTGAAGGTGGACGGATTCCTGAACCACCGCATCGACACGGCGCTGTCCACGAAGATGGGCCAGGCATTTTATGAGGCCTTCCGGGAGGACGGCGTGGACTGCATCATGACGGTGGAGGCCAGCGGCATCGCCCCCGCGCTGACCACCGCCCAGGCTTTCGGCAATCTTCCGGTGGTCTTCGCCAAGAAGGGCGACCACCGCAACGTGGGCTCCGACGTGTACACGGCGCAGGTGTACTCCTTCACCCACCAAAAAATGAACACCATCCGCGTTAGCCGCAAGTATCTGCAGGCGGGCATGCGGGTGCTGCTCATTGACGACTTCCTGGCCAACGGCGAGGCCGTGGAGGGCATGCTGGACATTCTCCGCCAGGCCGGGTGCGAGGCCGTGGGCGTGGGCATCTGCGTGGAGAAGGGCTTCCAGCCCGGCGGCGCGAAGCTGCGGGAGCGGGGGATCAAGGTGGTCTCCCTGGCGGTGGTGGACGCCATCGACAACGGGAAGATTATCCTCCGGGACTGAAGCAGGTATATGGAAAATCCTCCGTATGATGCGGTCATACGGAGGATTTTTTCATTCGGATGCAGGGGGCCGGGAGCACCCTACCGCAGCATATCTTCGATGGCCTTGTCCGGCCAGCAGCCCCAGGATTCGACGATCCTCCCGCCTTCCACCCGGAAATGCTCCAGCGCCTCAAAGCATATCCGCTTCCCCGTGGCGGGGATGCCCATCCACTCGCCGGTGTGCGTCCCTTCAAAGGCGATGCGCGCGGCAACCATATCATGGTCGGCAAAGATATGCAGGATGCGGACGGAGGGCTGGGAAAACTGCTCCGCCACCAGCTTCAGGATGCCCACGGCCTGGGCGTTGCCCCTGGCTCCGGCGGGGCTGTGATCCAGATAGTCCTCGGCCAGGCAGGTCATGACCCAGGCATAGTTGCGGTTTTCATACCCTTCCTGGAAAAAGCGGGACACCAGCTCTGTATTGCTCATGGGCAGGACCTCCGTTCATATCGCTGGATGGACGCGGCATCCTGGAGCATGGGCGCCATCACCCATGGCATGCCTCCGCCAGGATGCGGTCAACCTCCTCCGCAGGCAGGGCGGAGAAGGGCGTGGGCTCGGCGGGGGCGGCCTCATGGCTGCCCAGGGCCAGCTGCAGCCAGATCACATCCCGCCAGGCGCCCAGCTTGTAGCCCGTGCGGGGAAACACGCCCAGCTCCTCAAAGCCGAAATGCTTGTGCAGCCCAATGGAGCGGGGGTTGGGCAGGGTGATGCAGGAATAGGCCAGCAGGAATCCCTGCC
>JBJEUJ010000267.1:0-1809 GCA_051883775.1 Aristaeellaceae bacterium
GCGCCGGAGCTGCGCCAGGCCCGGTCGGACAACCTCTACGACCGGGACCGCACCTTCTGGCACAATGTGGGCGATCTGCAGGCCGCGGCCGGCGCCGTGCCGCAAAAGCCCTCCTCCCGGCAGGATGGACATGCCCTGCGCTGGATCATCCTGATCGTGGCAGTGGTGGCAGCGGCGGGCTTTCTGGTGTGCGGGACGGTGTTCCGGGTGCGCTCCATCACCGTGGAGGGAAACAAGACCATCAGCGCGGAGGAGGTCATCCGGCTTTCCGGCATTCGGGAGGGAATGAACACCCTGGCGCTGGATGAGGAGGCGGTGGAGCGGGGCGTTGAGAGCAACCGCTACCTGTCCTTTGTGTGTGTGGACGTGAAGCTGCCGGACAAGCTGGTGATCCAGGTGCGGGAGCGCACCCCGGCGGCGGTGATCAAGTACTGCGGCATCCTCTACACCGCCGACAACCGGGGCATGATCCTGGAGGAATCCCTCGATACGGAGATGGCCCATCCGGGCCTGGTGGCGGTGGAGGGCATGGACATCCGCGTGTGCGAGGTGGGGCGGCAGCTGGTGCTGAACAAATCCGCCCAGATGGAGGTCTACGCCACGGTGCTGCTGGAGCTGAAGGTCATGAGCGCCATGGATCAGATACTGGAATTGGATCTGAGCGATATGGACAACCTATTCCTCGTATCCACCGACGGATACTCCGTGCGCCTGGGCAATTCGGACAATATCCACGCCAAGCTCCGCGCCATGCTCATGACCCTCCAATGGCTGCGGGAGGAGGGCTACGGCGCGGGCACGGTGGACGTCAGCACCCCGGTCAACCCCACCTACATCCCCGAAAGCGCCTGACGGGCAGGAAAAATTTACGCCGAAAAGTTGGGATTCACCCCTTCCTGCAGGGGAAAGCTCTTGCAATCATGGGGAAAAACGGGTATAATGAAAATTGGTATATTGGATGATGAATTTGGCTGCCTTTTTCCATTCCCGCATGACAGCGGAGGCGGCCTTGCCGGGCAAAAGCACCCGCGTGCCGGCCATGGGGGCCGGACAGGCATTCCAGGGGACGGCTTTTGTGCGAAAATGTCCTGTGGACTGTCCGACGGACGGGTGGCCCGGGAAACAGGGGGTATGAGGAACCTATGAAGACCACGGTAGCGGCTATCGACTTCGGGACGAGCAAGATCGTGACCCTGGTCGCCGAAAACAGCGGCAGCCAGCGCTGCGACATTGTTGGCGCCGGTATCGCGATGTACGACGGCTATCTGGAGGAAGGGTGGAACAATCCGGGCGAGCTGGATGAGAAGATCCGCCTGTCCATCAGCGAAGCGGAGAAGCAGAGCCACCGCAAGCTCCGGGAGATCAACGTGGGCGTGCCGGGCGCCTTCACCAGGGTGTATGCCACGGAGGCACGGGTTGCCCTGAAGGGCCCGGATCCCCGGGTGGACGCGGGTGACGTGAAGAAGATTTTCCGCGAGGCCACCAAGAGCCTGGGCAGCATGCCGGGCATCGTTGTTCATTCCAGCCCCGCCTGGTTCATGGTGGACGACGGCAAAAAGACCCTGGAGCCCGTGGGCATGAAGGGCCGGGAGCTCAGCGCGATGATCTCCTTCGTGGTGGCCAACCAGTTCTTTGTGGATGAAATCACCAACCGCCTGACCGACATCGGCGTGACGGCCAGCGGCTTCTACTCCACCCCCGCGGGCGAGGCCATGCTCTATCTGCCCGAGGAGGACCGGGACCGCACCGCCGTACTGATTGACATCGGCTACCTGAACACCGAGGTCATGGCGGTGGAGGGCGACGCGC
>JBJEUJ010000268.1:0-8931 GCA_051883775.1 Aristaeellaceae bacterium
GTCTTCTTTGGTGTTGCACTTGCTTGACAATCTACCATCGCCCCTTGACCCTTTTCGCTTCGCGCTTTCGTGGGGGTACGTTTAGATTTCGCGGCCCACCACGGCGGCGATCTTACGGATGTCGTCCATGACCTCCGCAAACAGCTCGGGCTTGATGGACTGCGCGCCGTCGCACAGGGCGTGGGCAGGATCGTTGTGTACCTCGATCATCACACCGTCCGCACCCACGGCAATCGCCGCCCGGGCCAGAGGCTCCACCATCCAGAACTTGCCCGTGGCATGGCTGGGATCCACCACCACCGGCAGATGGCTCAGCCGCTTCACCGCCAGCACGGCGGACAGGTCAAGGGTGTTGCGGGTGTAGGTCTCGTAGGTGCGGATGCCCCGCTCGCACAGGATGACGTTGGGGTTGCCGCCGGACATGATGTACTCCGCGCTCATCAGCCACTCCTCGATGGTGGCGGAAAGCCCCCGCTTGAGCAGGATGGGCTTGCGGGTCTGGCCCAGCAGGCGCAGCAGGTCGAAGTTCTGCATGTTGCGGGCGCCCACCTGGATGCAGTCCACCTTCTCGTCGAAAATCTCAATGTCGTAGGGGCTCATGATTTCCGTGACGATGGGCAGCCCCGTGGCGGCCCGGGCCTCCTCCAGCAGCGCCAGGCCCTCGTACTTCAGCCCCTGGAAGGCGTAGGGCGAGGTGCGGGGCTTGAACGCGCCGCCCCGCAGCACCGTCGCGCCGGCCTTCTTGACCTCCTGGGCCACGTAGGTGATCTGCTCCTTGCTCTCCACGGAGCAGGGGCCCGCCATCACGGCCAGCTTCCTGCCGCCCACCTCAGTATCGCCAATCTTCACCGTCGTGGGCTCCGGGTGAAACATGCGGTTGGCCTTCTTGAAGGGCTCGGCCACCTTCATGATGCGCTCCACGCAGCGGAAGGACTCAATCTGGGAGGGATCCACCTGGCTGGTATCGCCGATGAGGCCCAGGATGGTCAGGTCGGAGCCGAACATGGGGTTCACATTCAGCCCCTTGGCGGTCAGCATATCGGTCAGCCGGTCGATCTCCTGCCTCTGCGTACCCTGCTTCAGAACAATAATCATGCGTATATCCTCCTTCATTCGTTCATGATGGACACAAAAAACGGAGACCCGTAAAGGGCCTCCGTTCATCAGCGCAATCCGAAACAGTCCGCGCCTTCAGCCGCTTTACGTCACGCCGAATACCCGGTGCAGCAAAAGCTGACCGGGAACGTAAACGTAAAGGACACGGAATACAGCATAGCGGAACCTCCTGGTGCAACTGGTTCATCCACAGTCAAGATTATACATGGCAAACCCGGCGCTGTCAAGGGAAGAACAAAAGCAGAACATCCGCCCATGCAAAAGCGGGGGCGCGCCATGCACGCTCCCGCAGGAAGAATACCGGATGTCAGTTGTCCGTCAGCAGCTTCAGCACGCTCGCGGGCAGGTTCTGGATCAGCGCCAGCACGGCGGTCTGCGCGTCCTCGATGACTTCATGGCCGTAGGCGGACAGCTCCTCGTCGCTCATGGCGCCGGGATGCACGCTTTCGCCCTCCGCCAGGGAGGCCAGGACGTCGCAGGATTCGGTAACCGCCTTCGCGCTCAGCAGCGGAATCTCCATGCCCATCACCGTCAGGCCCACGTCGGCGTTGGTTTCACGGCGCACGCTGTTCTCGCCGGTCTGCGCAGCGGTGTCGTAGCCAGCCTCCAGGGCCATCTCCACGCCGCTGATGCTGATCACCAGGCTCATGCTGCCCTGGCCGGAAGCATAGGTGTTGCCGGGAGTCTGCTCATCGCTCAGCTTCAGGGCAATGCCCACCTCCTCGTCGTCGGCGCTGACCTTCAGGTTGAAGTCCGTGTTGGACTTGTTCTCCTCGCCGGTGGACACCAGGGTCATGGTCAGGGTGGTGGTTTCACCGCTCTCCGTCACGTCCATCTTGAGGGACGCATCCACATTCTTGTCGTCAAAGACCGCGTCGGCGGTCATCAGCACCGCGTCGCCGCCGTCCTCCGCCTTCATCTCGAAGGTCACCAGGCCCGCATCCTCCGTATCCAGGTAGAGCAGGCTCACGGTCATGACGTCGCCGCCCGCAGCGGTGCACTTCACATCCAGCGTGTGGCTCACGCCCTGCTCCACGGTCTTGCGGCGGTAGGTCATGGGCATCGTCAGCGTCGTGCCCTCGGCGGTCATGGTTATGGTCATGTCCATGGCCACCACGTCCTCCTCCGCGGACAGATATACGGCCATGGGCATCTCCGTGGCCACCTCCGCCATGGCTTCCTCCAGGGTGCTGATGATCTTCGTCAGCATTTCCTCAGCGGTCATGTCGGCGGATGCCAGCTGCTTGTCCAGGAAGGCCATGGCGCTGTCGCTCTTGCGGAGGCAGTCCGCCACGGTGCTGTACACCTTCACCACGTCCTCGCCGGAGAGGTTCAGGGTAATCTTCATCGCGGCCTCGTCGCAGTCGGCGGGCTGCTCGGCAACCTCCTCCACAGCGCCCTTCTCCGCAAACAGGCCGGTCGCCAGCTCGATCACCGGCGTCCAGTCCACATCGGCAAAGGCTTCCTCCGCGTCCATCTGCGCGGCCAGCTCGCCGGAGAACATGCCCGCCAGCTGCGCCTTGACCAGCGCGGCCTCCTCCGCATCCATTTCGCCGGCCTTCACCAGCAGATCCACCAGCTTCTCCAGCAGGGGCTGCCACTCGTTCTCAGCCACCGCGACGCTGCGGCTGCCCAGGATGTTGCTGTTCAGGTAGACCGTGTCGTCCTCAATCGCGCCGCTCAGGGTCAGCACATCCTGACCGGAGAGCTTCGCGCTCAGGCGACCCTCGTCTTCGGCCTGATACCACTCAAGGCTCAGGGCGTTGAGCATATCGGAATAGGCGGTGGCGATCTCCTCGCCCAGGATTCCGGACAGATCCGCAGGCGTGAAGGTGACTGTCGTCCTCATGGGCATACCGGCTTCCCGGGCATTGTCAATCATCTCGCCCGAGGTGGCGGCGAAGCCCAGCACAGGCAGCGCCAGCATCAGCAGCGCCAGGCAAAGGGCCGCAAGCTTTTTCATACAGGTGTTCCTCCCTCTTTTGCTTTGCCGGTTCTATGCTGACCGGCTGTATCGTACGATCAATATTATACACAACTGTCCTGTCTTTGTCACGGTTTAGCGCCGAATTGATACAATTCCGCACTCAAGGCATACATTCCGGCGTCCGAACGCACTTTCATGCGTTAACGTTCCGTTAACTTTCATTCTTCCTCTTGTGAATAACGGAAATCTCTGTTATAATCCGTTAAGTAAGCTGCTTTTCAAGCGCACCATGAAAGGAGATCCGATCCCCGATGAATCTGACCAATCTGCTGCTGGGTATCAGCACCGCCTTTGCTGAAGCCGTCGACTCCGGCGCTGCCGAGGTTGTCGCCGAGGGTACCGAGGAAATGTCCACCGCCGCCACCGTTGTGAGCCTGGTTGGCAGCCTGCTGCCCATGATTCTGATTTTCGTCGTCTTCTACTTTATGCTGATCCGTCCTCAGCGCAAGAAGGACAAGCAGGTCAAGGAGATGCTCAACAACCTGAAGAAGGGCGACCGCATCTGCACCATCGGCGGCATCTACGGCACCATCGTCAACATCAAGGACGACACCATCACCCTGGCCGTGGGCAAGGACAACCTGAGCATGGTGATTGCCCGGTGGGGTGTGCGCTCCGTGGAAGAGCTGACCATCGAGAACGACAACGGCGAGCTGCTCAACTGATGCGGCTCCCTGAAAAAAAGTGGCGAAAGCCACTTTTTTTATTGCGCACATTATTCCATGCAGGGGGGCTGGGGATACAGCGGCAGGCTCGGGGGACATTCGGGCCTGGGCGGGCCCGCCATGCAGGGCTCCCACCGGATCATGAAGGCCTCCGCCAGGATCTCCAGCTCCGCCTGGAAGCAGCCGTCCTCCGACGGGCATGGCACGCAGACCAGCCGCACGCAGGGCTGCACCAGCAGGGTATTGCGCCAGCACTCCGCCGCCGGCATGGTCAGGCGCAGCATCACATCCACCTGGGCGCAGGCGCGGCCGGTATGGCTGCATCCGCAGCCGTCCTGCACTTGGCAGATCAGCGGGATGCTCACGTGCAGGCACAGCGCCCGCCGGGCCGGGTCATGCTCCTGCGTCCAGGCAGGCTCCCCGGCCACGCACACGCTGAGCAGCGTCAGCGGCGGCGGCGCGCACTCCGGCAGGCCCTCCACCCGCAGGGTTGTCTGGCAGCAGCGGAGCCACGTCCGTCCGCTGGCCAGGATTCGCGGCAGGAGGAAGCCCTGCTTCCGCTCCTGTCCGCACAAGCCCCGGGGCGGCTGGCTGCAGCCGGCGCAGCGGCATGCCTCCGGCGGACACAGCGGCCGGCAGGGCTCCGGGCGGCTGTTCCAGCCCTGGTGCATACAGTCCTGTTGTCTCATACTTGATGCCTCCCATCACGGCCATTGCCGTTTTCCCCTTCAACCTATGCGCCTGGAGGCAGCGGGTGCGGTTTCCCACGCAAAAGGCCCCTCCGCCGGGGGGGTGGGCGGAGGGGCTGAGGGGTTGTCCCTTTAGGGCTGCGCGGACGTGCCGTTTCCAACGCGGGCGGCCTTCGGCGCCTGCTCGGAAACTCTCTTGTCCTTTGGGGGACGCTGGGCTGCCGCGACATCCCTGCGCAGGGGCTAACGCCGCCCCTGCACCCGCGCAAGGGGTTTCACCCCTTGACCCGTTTTCGCTTCGCGTTCCCGTGTTGATTGGTTTTACTTGCGGGTGGCGATCTGCAGGGCCAGCTTGGCCAGGAATTCGTCCAGCGTGCAGGTTTCGGTCTGATCGGTGGCCCGGTCGCGCACGGAGATCACGCCCTCCTGCACTTCCTTTTCACCAATGATGACCATGTACGGCACGCGATCCTCCTGGCGGGCAGCGCGGATCTTGTAGCCGATCTTCTCATTGCTGTCGTCCAGCTCGCTGCGGATGTTGGCGTCCTGCATGGCGGCGTTGATCTTCTCGGCGTACTCCATGCTCTTCTCGGACACGGGCAGCACCTTCACCTGCACGGGGGCCAGCCACAGCGGGAAGCGGCCCTTGGTTTCCTCGATCATGTAGGCCATGAAGCGGTCCAGGGAGCCCAGGATGGCCCGGTGCAGCACCACGGGGGTCTTCTGCGTGCCGTCGCGGTCCACGTAGGTCAGCTGGAACTTGGCCGGCAGGCAGAAGTCCAGCTGGCAGGTGGACAGGGTGTACTCCGCGCCCACGGCGGGCTTCACGTTCACGTCCAGCTTGGGGCCGTAGAAGGCAGCCTCGCCGATCTCCTCGGTGTAGTTGATGCCCAGGTCGTTGAGCACCTGGCGCAGGGCGTTCTCGGCCTTCTCCCACATTTCGTCGTCGGGATGATACTTCTTGGTATCCGCGGGATCCCGCAGGGACAGCACGCACCGGTAATCGGTGATGCCGAAGTCCTGGTACACGTCGCGGATCAGGTTCACCACGGAGGCCACCTCACCCTCGATCTGCTCGGGGGTAACGAAGAGGTGGGCGTCGTTCTGGCAGAAGTGGCGGCCGCGCTCGATGCCCTTGAGGGTGCCGCTGGCCTCGAAGCGGAAGTCATGGGCGATTTCGCCGATGCGCAGGGGCAGATCGCGGTAGGAGCGGGGACGATTGGCGTAGATCATCATATGATGGGGGCAGTTCATGGGCCGCAGCACGAAGGACTCGCCCTCCACCTCCATGGCGGGGAACATGTTCTCCTTGTAATGATCCCAGTGGCCGGAGGTCTTGTACAGATCCACCGTGCCCACGCAGGGGGTCATCACGTGCAGGTAGCCCAGCTTCCGCTCCTTGGCCTTGATGTAGTTCTCCAGCTCCTGCCAGATGGTGTAGCCCTTGGGCAGGAACATGGGCAGGCCCCGGCCGATCAGGTTGTCGGTCATGAACAGCTGCATTTCCTTGCCGATCTTGCGGTGATCCCGCTGGCGGGCCTCCTCCATCATCTTCTCGTAGGCCTCCAGCTCCTCCTTGCTGCCGAAGGCCACGCCGGAGATGCGGGTGAGCATCTTGTTCTCGCTGTTGTTCTTCCAGTACGCGCCGGACAGGCCCGTCAGCTTGAATGCCTTGAGCGCCTTGGTGTAGCACAGGTGGGGGCCGACGCACATGTCGATGTAGTCGCCCTGCTGGTAGAAGGTCAGCGTCGCGTCCTCGGGCAGGTCGCCGATGTGCTCCACCTTGTAATTCTCGCCGCGATCCGCCATCAGCTTAACGGCTTCCTCCCGGGACAGCGCGAAGGGCTTGATGGGCAGGTTTTTCTTGACGATCTGCTGCATTTCCTTCTCAATGGCGGGCAGATCCTCGTCGGACAGCTTCACGTCGCCCAGATCCACGTCGTAGTGGAAGCCCTTCTCCGTGGCGGGGCCATAGGCGAAGTGGGCCTGGGGGTAGAGGTTCTTCACCGCCTGGGCCAGGATGTGGGCCGCGCTGTGGCGGATGACGTGCAGCTCGTCCTCCGCGGGACATTCGCCGACAACGCCGTTGTTGTAGATGATCTTCATGGGATTCACGCCTCCTGCTCCGCGCGTCAAACGCGCCTGTTCTTGGGAAACGGCAAGGCCTTGGGCGAAAAAAGGCACCCGCCCCAGCGTTCATGCCGGGACGGATGCCTGCTTATACGCATCCGCGGTTCCACCCTGCTTGTTTCAATCAACCACTTGCTCACGCTGTATCGGGCGCGGCCCGCCCAACGTCGGGGGATGGTATCCCGCAGTGCCCGTCGATCCGCGCTTCCAGCCACCGGCGCGGACTCTCTGTGCGTGAGTCAACTGCGGACATGTTCCCCGTCATTCATCGGGATGGTGCAAGTATAGCGCGGATTTTGCGGCTTGTCAATCCCCTTCTGCGGTATTGGCGGGCGCCAGGGCATCGCTCAGGGTCATGAGCAGCGCGCCCTCCGGATCCTGATGCTGCGCCCACACCGCTGCGCCCAGCAGACCGTTTTCCCGAAGCCACTGGGCCTTGGCGGCCAGGGATGCCTCGTCCTCCCCGCTGACAAAGCTGCCGCCGCCCAGCCACCAGGCTGCCTGGGCTTCCTCGTCATAATGGCGGTCGTAGCCCTGGCTTTCCAGCTGCTTAAGCTCGTCGAAGCGCAGGGTGCGGTTGCCCGCGGTGGCCGCCCGCTGATGCAGGCCGTCATTGTCGCCGCTCACCTGCCGCCACACCCGCCCGTAGGCCGGGACGCCCAGCAGGATTTTCCCGGCGAACAGGCCGGATTCCGTCAGCGCGTTCACGGCAAAGGCGCCGCTGTTCGGTGTATCCCCCGCCGGGTACAGGCCCGCGTGGTGGCCGGTCATCCGGTCAAAGCCCTGCAGGTCGTAGGCCATGATCACCGCCTGATCCACCAGGCTGCCCAGGCGCTCGCCGTCCACCAGGGCCAGCTGCTCCGCCCCCGCGCCCAGGGCCACGCTGAGCAGATAATCCCGCCCGCGCTCCGTCTGCCGCTGATCCAGGCCCTCCCGCAACAGCGCCAGCAGCGCGTACCAGTTGTCCACATCCTCCTCGCGGCTTTTGATGCCCGCCGCCGAGGAGCCGGGGTACTCCCAGTCGATGTCCACGCCGGTGAAGCCGTAGCGGTCCATCAGCCGGAGGATGCTGTCCGCCAGCCTCTCCCGGCCCTCCGCCGTGGCGCAGGCATCGGAGAAGCCCTCCGCGCCCCAGCCGCCCACGGACAGCACGCCGTCGATATGCCCGTGCCGGTCAAGATACCCCTCCAGCTGCCGGATGCCCTGCCAGTGGCTGCCGTCGGCCTCGCCGCCCTCCAGCAGGGCAAAGGCGTAGTTGATCTGGTCGATGTGCGGAGCCATGGCGTCCGTCAGGCCCAGGTCGGGCTGATCCATCACGTACAGCACCACGCGCCCATCCCGCGCGGGAAGTGACACGGCCTCCTCCGCCGCCACCGGATAGCCCCGCACAGCGGACAGTCCCGTGGTCAGCGTCATGCCCGCCACCACCATCGCCATCATCCTCCTGCGCCGCGGAAAGCTGTAAGGAAACGATTTTGCAGGCAAAATCGCATCCACGCCCCGCCGGGAAACCCGGCGGATACGAATCCAGTTGAAGGGACTGCGGTCCCTCCAACGCCTCCGGGGTTGATTGCTCCTCTTTCGCAGCGGACGCTGCGCTTTTTCCTTGGTGCGCGGCCTGAAGAAAGGCACCGCGCATTCACCTCCGAAAATTCGTTCGTCCTGATGATAGCATACATGCGTGCCCTTTGTCCATGGCAAGTGGTGGAAGATGGACGAAGGCTGCCGGTTCCCGGCCAAATCGGGCGGAATTGTGCGCATTTTGCCTTGACAGACCGGGCCGGATGCTGTATCTTTGTCTGTATGAGTGTTGTTGACGGAGGTGCGTTATCATGCTGTTCATCGGCATCTGCGGGGCCAGCGGCAGCGGCAAATCCACCCTGGCGGACTCCCTCGCCCGCAAGCTGGGCCAGCGCTGCTATGTGCTGCAGCAGGACGCCTACTACCTGGATCACCCCGACCTGACCTTTGAGGAGCGCTCCGTGCTGAACTACGACGAGCCCTCCATCTTCGACCACGACCTGCTTCTGCACGACGTGCAGGCCCTGCTCGCCGGCAAGCCCATCACCCGCAAGGCCTACGACTACGCCCAGCACCGCCGCGCCGACACCGAGGACGTCATCCAGCCCCCGGACGTGCTGATCCTGGAGGGCATCCACTGCTTCCACGATCCCCGCCTGTGCCGGCTGATGTACCTGAAGCTGTACATGAACGTGGAGCCGGACATCTGCCTTTTGCGGCGGATCCAGCGGGACATCAAGGATCGTGGCCGGGAGATCGACGACATCTCCATGCAGTACCTGGCCACGGTGAAGCCCATGTACGACAAGTATATCCGCAACTA
>JBJEUJ010000269.1:0-1797 GCA_051883775.1 Aristaeellaceae bacterium
GGCGTGATGTTGCCGAAGTTATGCCACAGCCCCAGGGAGATGGCGGGCAGCTTGACGCCGCTCACGCCGCAGCGGCGGTAGGGCATGCTGTCATAACGGGTCGGGGCAGGAATGTACGTCATGGCGATACCTCCTTGTTGATTGACTTGATGCTATCAGCATAGCCGATACAGCAGGCTTTTGCAAGCGCGAATTGCCTGTGCATCGCGCAGATTCGATGATTTTGGCCGGAAATGCCAGGAGGACGTCCGAGCCCGCGCAGGCGTCCCGGCCCTGCGCTCCCGGGAGGGGCTGTTCGCCGCCGGGAGCATGCCGGAAATCCTGATCGAAACTGCCCGGCTTTGCGTCGCGACAGCCTTGCGCGGATGCCTCCGGCGCGGTATACTGATGGCATCCATCCCTGCTGCAAAGGAGAATGATCCCATGCCCACCATTTACATCATCGGCGATTCCACCGTGGAGGACAATACCCCGCCCTTCCGGGGCTGGGGCTGGGCGCTGCCGGAATACGTCGCCCCCGGCGTGCAGGTGGCCAACCATGCCATGAGCGGCCGCAGCTCCCTGAGCTTCATGAACGAGGGCCGCTTCGCCCCTGTGGAGGCGGGCATGCAGCCCGGCGACCTGCTGCTGATCCAGTTCGGCCACAATGACGAGAAGGACGACGCCGAGCGTCACACCGACCCCGCCACCACCTTCCCCAAGCAGCTGAGCCTCTACTGTGACGCGGCCATCGCCCGGGGCGCGCAGCCCGTGCTGATGACCCCTGTGTGCCGCCGCTTCTTTGTCGGTGCGGACAGCATCCTCTACACCCACGGCGAATATCCCGCCGCCATCCGCCGCCTGGCCAACGAGCGGCACATCCCCCTGCTGGATCTAAAGAAGGCCTCCCGGGCGCTGTACCTCTCCTTGGGCGAGGAAAAGACCGCGGAGCTGTTCGTCCGCCTGGCCCCCGGCGAGCATCCCGACTTCCCCGACGGCCACGACGACAAGACCCACTTCAACGCCCATGGCGCGCAGGTAATCGCGGGCCTGGTGGCCGACCTGATGCGTCAGGAGCCTGCCTGCGCCCCGTTCCTCCGGGAGGAAGCCTGACCATGCCCCGCCTGCGCAAAATGCTCGGCAGCGCGGAGCATCCCACCGTCCTGGCGCTGATGCGGCAGATGGAAACCCAGAGCCACCTGACCCTGGCCCGCTGGGCGGCGGAGCAGGCGGAGGCGCTGGCGCTGCCGGTGTATCAGGCCGCGTACCCGGCGGACGCGCGCCCGGCGGAGGCCCTGGCGGCCGTCCGCAGCTTCCTTGCTGGCGGAATACCGGTCTCCGGCCTGGCTGCGCCCCTGAAGGCCGCCCAGCAGGCTGCCCGGGAGGCTACCGAGCCTGCAGCCCAGGCAGCCGCCCGGGCCGTCGCCACCGCCTGCGGCGCAGCCCGCACCCCCACCAGCGCCCTGGGCTTCACCTTCTACTGCGCCGCCGCCGTGGCCTACACGCAGGCCGGGCTGTCCGCCTCCCCCGCCGAGCACGACGCCCTGGCGGACGAGGTTTTCGCCCGGCTGCTGGCCTCGCTCCAGGCATCCTCCGTCCCTGATGAGCCGCATCCTGCCCGGCTGCAGTGGGGCTGCTGAAGCCGCCCCGCTCAGCCGCCGCAGCTTTTGCGAAAATTTTCTTCCAAAACCCCTTGCATTTTCGCGGAAGGTGTGATATTATATCAACGTTGTCGCAAGACAGCGTGCTGATGTAGCTCAGTCGGTAGAGCGCATCCTTGGTAAGGATAAACTCTATGCGGCACTCCAGCATAACTAT
>JBJEUJ010000270.1:0-1787 GCA_051883775.1 Aristaeellaceae bacterium
AAGTACATCTCGCCCCCGCCGTATTCCGGGGTCTGAATGCACACCAGATCCCAGTGGATGGCGGACTTGTTGCCGTTGCTGCACTCGTCGTAGCAGCGGCCGGGGGTGAAGTGGAAGGAGCCCGCGATCTTCTCGTCAAAGAGCGTGTCCTTGATGGCGGAGGTGATGTAGGGGTTCACGCCGATGGCGAACTCGCCCACCGCCCGCGCGCCGGGATCCGTGTCCAGAATCTGGTTCAGCCGCTCGGTGTCGTTGCAGGTGGCCTCGACGATATAGCCGTCCCGGAACACCAGTCGGATGTTCTCAAACACCTTGCCCTGATAGAGGCTGGGGGTGTTGTAGGTAATCACACCGTTGATGGAGCCCACCACAGGCGCGGTGTAGACCTCGCCGTCGGGGATGTTCAGCTTGCCGTCGCACTTGATGCCCGGCAGGCCCTTGATGGAGAAGGTCAGGTCGGTGCCCTGGCCGGTGATGTGCACCTGATCGGCCTGGTTCAGCCGCTCCACCAGCGCGTCCATGGCCCGGGACATCTTGCCGTAGTCCAGGTTGCAGACGTTGAAGAAGTGCTCCTCGAAGGCCTCGGTGCTCATGCCGGCCTGCTGGGCCATGGAGGGCGTGGGATAGCGCAGCACCACCCACTTGGTCTGGGGCACGCGGATCTGCCCGTGAACCTTCGTGCCGTAGTGCGTGGCGTAGATGGCGGAGCGCTCGGCGGGCACGTCGCCGGTCTCGTACATGTTGTCGCCGCCGCGCACGCCGATGTAGGCCTGGCACTCGCTCATGCGCTTGCCGTCGCCCTCGGCCAGCCAGTCCAGCTGACCCTCCGTGTAGCCCATGCCCAGGGCGCGCTCCACCTTGGGGTCGCGCAGCATCACATAGGGCACGCCGCCTACGGCATAAACCTCCTCCACCAGCTGGGCAATGAACTCCGCGGGAATGCCCGTGCCCTCGATCCAGACCTTTTCGCCGGGCTGCACGGAGCAGGAATAGTTGACCAGGTTGTGGGCCAGGGTGACCATGCGGGGATCCTTCATGACTGTATGCCTCCGTTTATCATAATGATCGAACCAGCGCCTGAGCAGGCGTGCGCAGGGCTTTTCCACCAGGTAGGTGACCAGGAAGGCCATAAGCAGCGACAGCCCGAAGCACAGGTACGTGTAGGGGTACTGCCAGGCGGTTTCCGCCGCCATGTGGGGGTTGATATTCACCGACGGGGGAATGCCCAGGCGCTTGAGGTGCACCGCCAGGTTCTGATGGATCAGGTAATAATTCATCGACACGGCGGCCAATTCCTTCATGAGCCTGTTGCCCATGAGGAACCTGACGGGCTTCACCGCGAAGGGCAGGGCCAGCATCAGCCCGGCAAGGGCCAGGGAGAACACCGGCCGGCGGAGCATCTGCCCCCGCTGAATCTCGGTATAGCTGCCCGAGGCCGCCTGGGCCTTGAGGATGAGGATCAGCGCCCACACGCAAGCAGCGGCGGCGGCGGTGGCGGCTACCTGCCAGGCGGCGCGGCCGGGACGCTGCTTCACCCGCCGGTACCAATGCGTCATGCGGACGTAGGCGAGCGCGGCGAGCATGCCCAGGGCGTACACGTCCAGGAAGGAGGGCAGCTGATTGACCACCATGGAGTAATCCGGCAGGGCCCACAGGCACCAGCCCCGCCACAGCCAGGCGACGGCGGCCATGGACAGGAGGGTGGACTTTGGGCGCTTCATGGCGGCGCGGGCCAGGAAGGGGTAGAGCAGGTAGGCCTGCATCTCAATGGCGAGGGTCCAGCTGGC
>JBJEUJ010000271.1:0-8821 GCA_051883775.1 Aristaeellaceae bacterium
GTGGCGATGGGGCACACGTCCATGATGGTCTCGGTGTACACATGCCGCTGGTCGGGATAAATCACGTCCAGGGCCAGGCTCTTGCACAGGGGATCCTCCTTCACCGCCCGCTCCACAATCCTGCGGTCGATGGTGATCTTGCCGTCGCGGATGGAGGTCTCGTCGCCGATCTGCGCGCCGGTGATGCGGATGTGCTTTTTCACCAGCGTGCGGATGACCTTCTTCTCCCCGGCCGGGGCGGCCTCGGGGGCAGCCTCAGGGGCGGGGACAGGGGCAGCCGGGGCAGGGGCCGCGCCCCCGAACACCGGGATGTCCATCACCAGGTTTTCCAGCTTTTCGGCCTTGCCGATCTCAATGTGAATCATGCCGTTTCCTCCCACAGTTGTTCTGATCACGGGGGCGAAGGCCTCCGCGCTTGCTGCCGGATTTTCCGCCGGGGCGGGGGCGGCCTCCGCCTGTCCCTCCGGCTCGTTGACCCGATCCAGCACCTCCCGGGTGATGGGGGTCAGGGCTTCCACGTCCTGCATCAGGGTGCAGCCCAGCACCTGCTCCACCCGCAGGCCGTCCTCGCTCAGGGTCAGAAGGCCAGCCTCCACCATGTCGTCAAACAGGGAGGGATCCTCCAGGTCGGCGGCGCTGATGACAAGGCCCTTCTGCCGCCTGCAGCAGAAGATGGCCGGATCCTGCAGATGGCGCTGCAGGGCTTCGTTGGTCATGGACATATGGTTTCCTCCTTATTCCTTTGGGATGGATGTCGGGATGTGGATCCGGCGGACCAGCGGGTGGTTCACCGCCCGCAGCGCGCCGTCGGTGCAGTGGTAGACCGGCAGGCCCAGCCTCGGGGCGCAGGCCATGACAGTGTTGGAGCAGTCCGTGCAGTTGCCGATGAGCACGGCCTGGGCTCCGGCCTTCTTCAGCGCCAGAACCTTCTGCACCTGACCGGGGCAGCGGCCGGGGTTCTCGCACTTCAGCGCTCCCCGAACCTCCCGGGCCTGCTTGCAGCGCTCAACGCCCACCACCCGGCTGCCCATGCTTTCGGCGATTTCCTCCATCCGGGCCTGATCCGCGCCGCAGGCGCATACCAGCAGCCCCAGCCGCTCCGGCCCCTTCATGAAGCACTCCGCCGCAATCAGCCCGCCGGTGGTCTTGACAACGGGCGCGTCCAGTGTGGTGCGCTTGCCTGTGAAGGGTCCGCCCATGATGATTTCCCCGTAGCCCGGGGCCAGCCCGCCGGCTCTGTCGAACATGGCCCCCACGGAGATGCCCAGGGGCACGTCCCGGAACACCTGAATCAGGTTTTCGTTCCCGAAGAGCTTTCCGGCCACGGTCATGTCCTTGTCGATGAGGGGCTTGCGCAGGTCAACGGCCTCCTGCACCCGGCAGACGGTCTCAGCGTTGATCACCACGGCGCCCGCCGCCAGGGGAAGGCTGTCCACGGGAAGCAGCTGGCCCAGGGTCTCCCGGAGGACGGCCCGCTCCTCGCCCATGGGGTACAGATCGGGCAGCAGGGCGATGCGCACGCCCGTGGCGGGGAGAACCTCCCGCAGCCGGGCGATGGCCGCGGTGTGCCTGCCCTTGATGGCGATGACGCCCTCCGTGGCATGGGTGACCTCCATCAGAATTTGAAGTCCCCGCATCAGCCGGGCGGGATTTTCCTCGATGGCGGCGATGTTGTGGCACAGGATGGGCTCGCACTCTGCCGCGTTGACGACGACTGTGCCGCCGGACGGGAAGGGCCTGCTTACCTTGGCGTATGTGGGGAAGCCCGCGCCGCCCAGGCCCACCAGGCCCGCTTCCTCAATCAGCTCCAGGGGCGTGCTGCCCGAAAGCGGAACGAAGGCGTCGCTCTGCTCGCCCTCGGCCTGCACGGCGATCTCCGTCTCCGTCACCGCCGCTACCGTGCCGCTGACGCTGGCGAACAGATTCGCGCCCAGGCTCCCTTCCGGCCGCCTGGCCAGCAGCGCGCCCCGCTGCACCCGATCGCCCACGGCCACCACCGGCGCCGACAGTGCGCCGATGTGCTGCCGGAGTGGATAATGAAACATGGCATCCTGCATTTCCGTCGCCCCTTTGATTCATCGGAGTCAAGGTGATTATAACCGCATCCGGCCCATTTGTGTAGCGACACTTTCATGCACTATCCATGACAAACTTTCATGACAAAATCGCCGGTCATGTGGCGAAATGATGGACTTGCGGGGTAAAACGGCATGCGAAGCCCCCGGCGGCAGGCCGGGGGAAAATGTTTTTGTTCGGATTTTTTATGCAGGACTGCATTGACATTTCCTCCCTCCGTTGCTATAGTAGGGAGGATGAATTGAACACAGCTTTGCAGGACAAAGGCGTTCCGGCTGCATCATGGCAGCGGTGCGCCTTTTTTTACGCCTGCAGGGCTTCGCCTGCGGGGCAGACCAGCCCCCGGAGAAACACGGGCATCAGCCGGTCGCCGGTGGCGGTGAGGCTGGCGGTGCTGCGGTGGATGCACCAGTCGTAGAGGAAGCCCCGCTCAATCAGCGCGTAATCCTCCATCAGCTTGGCGGCGGACTCCCGGGCGGCGAACTCCCCGGAGGCCAGGCCCTCGGCCATGATGCTCTCCACCAGGCGGTAGTACAGCCTGTCGCGGTTGAGCAGGGCCTTGTTGCCATTGTCCACCATTTCCTCGGAGTACAGGTAGGCCAGCAGATCCACGGGAATCCGGCTCTCGATCATGGCGAAGAGCTCCCGGTTGATCAGAATCAGCTTGCGGAAGGCGGGCAGGGCCGGATCCATCTCGGTGATCAGCTCGGAATAGCGCTGGTCGAACAGGTCGGAGAGGGTGTAGAGCAGCGCCTCCCGGGAGGCAAAGTGGGTCAGGAAGGCTTCGCGGGAAACCTTCGCCCGGTCAAGAATGTCCTCCAGGGTGGTCTGCTGATAGCCCTTTTCGCGGAACAGCGCCCAGGCCGCGTCGATGATCTGCTCCCGCTCGCTGCGGGAGGGCTGGGGCGCGGTGCGGCCCAGCAGGAAGCCGTCCCGCAGGGGATCGCGGTCGTCCAGCACCCACTCGTTGTAGCCGGTGATGTAGGCGCTGCCGGTGATGCGGGGAATGACCGCCCTGCAGCCCGCCACGTCGATTTCCGCGGTAATCATGCCCCGGAACAGGGAGCCGGTGATGCTCTCGTAGACAAACTCCTCCCCGGGGGCCAGCTCGCCCTTGGCATAGAGGGTCGCCAGCTTGGCGCTGGTGCCGGTGCCGCAGGGGGAACGGTCCGCCTGGGCGTCGCCGAAGATGACCACGTTCTTGCGGTCGGCGGCGGGGTTGTCGGCGGGGCCGTAGATCTCCACCAGATCCACGGTGGTGATGTTCAGGTAGGGGTGGCGGATGGGGACGGTGCGGTTGATCTTCTCCCGCAGGCGCATGCCAAAGTCGGTGAGCTGCTCCAGGTTCTCCTGCCGGAGCGCAAGGCCCACCCTCTGCGAATCCACCAGCGCGAAGAAGCTGCCCCCGAAGGCAATGTCAAAGGGAACCGTGCCGTATTCCCCCAGCTCCAGCTCCAGGTTCTCCCGGTACAGGAAGGAGGGCACGTTCAGGATGCTGACCTCCACGGCCCGGCCGTTTTCCACCTTCACCCGGGCACGGATGAGCCCCACGGGGGCCTCCAGCACCACCTCGGTGTAGGGCTCGGTGACCTCCACCATGCCCGTCTCCACCGCCACCGTGGCGCTGCCGATGCTCCCGTGGCCGCACATGTTCAGGTAGCCGCCGCTGTCCATGAAGATCACGCCCAGGTCCGCCTCCGGGCTCACCGGCCCGGTCAGCAGCGCGCCGAACATGTCCCGGTGGCCCCGGGGCTCCAGCATCAGCGCCCGGCGATAGTGGTCATAATGGGCCTCCAGGTACTCCTTGCGTTCCATCATGGTGCTGCCCTGAAGCTCGGGGAATCCATCGTAGATGACCCGGGTGGGCTCGCCCATGGTGTGGGAGTCCACCACCCGGAAGGTCTGACCCAACGCCTTCTTGACTGCGTGCAGCCTCATCATTCATCTCTCCTCCTGGCGGGAAATACCCGCTGCGGATTCCTGCCCCAGGCAGGACAGGGTCATTATACAGCCCGCCCCCCCCGGATGTGAAACGGGGAAATGGCATCACAGGAATGACGGTTTTTCATGAAAGGAGCGCCCCATGGACATCAAGAAGCTGGAGCTTTTCGCCGATGTGGCCGAGACGCGGAACTTCACCCGCAGCGGCGACAGGATGGGCTATACCCAGTCCGGCGTGAGCCATATCCTCAAGTCCCTGGAAACGGAGATCGGGTTTCCCCTGTTTGTCCGCACCAAGCAGGGCGTGCATCTGACCCGCAACGCGGAGCTGCTCCTGCCCCTGGTGCATACCCTGCTTGCCGCCAATGAAAACCTGTCCCAGACCATCCATGAGGTGGGCGGTGTGAACGCCGGCAGCCTGGTCATCGCCTCCTTCGCCAGCATTTCCATCCACTGGCTGCCCCGGATCATCCGCCGCTTCCAGGAGATGTATCCGGGCATCACCATCAGCCTGATGGAGGGCGGCACGGACGAGATTGTGGAATGGGTGGCCAACAACCAGGCGGATTTCGGCTTCATGAGCCGGCGCAACACCCGGGGCCTGGAGTGGATTTCCCTCTGCGACGATCCGCTCATGGCCATCCTGCCCCGGGATTACCCCGTGCCCGAGGGCAACCGCTTCCCCATTGAGGAATTCCAGCAGCAGCACTTCATCATCTCCGCCATGGGCACGGACTACGACGTGCACCATGCCCTGGAGTCCTCCCACGTGACCCCCAACACCCACTTCACCTCCAAGGATGACCGGGCCATCATCTCCATGATCGCCAACCACCTGGGCGTGAGCATTCTCCCGCAGCTGGTGGTGCGGGGCTATGAGGAGCAGGTGCAGGCATACCCCCTGCACCCCTACTGCGCCAGGAACCTGGGCATCGCGGTGAAGTCCCGGCAGGGGCTGTCCCCTGCGGCGAAGAAGTTCCTCCGCCTGACCCAGGAGATGCTGCCGGGCATCGAGGCCGGCGCGGCGCCCCCGCCCGCCCGGACGAATCGCAGAAAGCAGGCGCAGAGCCTCTGACCCTTACCGGCTTTTCCACCGCCATGGCCCCGAGGGCGGAAGGAAAAGCCGGAACGGGCGGAGAATGATTGATCCATACCAAAGACCGTTTTGTTATGGAGGAATCGCCATGATCATTGCCATCAACGAGGGCAGGCTGCACATCACCTTCCGTGTCAACGACGACCAGACTGTGGAGCTGCTGGACTTTTCGGCGGGGGAGAAGGCCCCGGCGCTGCCGCCTGTTCACCCCGAGCCGCTCAAGCGCGGGCAGTTCCTGGCCGTGCATGTCACCGGCGAGAGCGCCACGGGCTTCCATGCGGGCAAGCACGACGCGGGCAGCGTCTCCAACCAGTGGCGCTATGTGGGCCACCGCGTGGAGAAGAACGCCCAGGGCTCCCTGCTGACCCTGTCCGTTCAGGCCCCCAACGGCCTGGCGGCGGATTACTGCCTGCAGACCTATACGGGGCTGACGGTGATCCGCGCCTGGAGCACGCTGACCAACCGCTCGGAGGAGGACATCGGGGTGGAGTATGCGTCCTCCTTCATCTATCAGGGCATCGGGAAGAACAGAACCTCCCCCGCCTATGACGGGCTGGAGTTCTACATCCCCCACAACGGCTGGGCCAGCGAGGCCCAGTGGCAGAAGGCTGACGCGGTGGATCTGGGGCTGTCCCACATGGCCACCCTGGGCTACAGCCTGCCGGACAAGGGCAACAGCCGCTACCACTACGGCAGCACGGATTCCTGGTCCACCAGCGAGTACCTGCCCATGGCCATCGTCCGGGATCCGGAGAGCGGCGAGGTGTTCTTCGGCCAGGTGGAGCACTCCGGCGCGTGGGAGATCGAGTACGGCCTGGCGGACAACCGCAACCTGTACATCTGCCTGCTGGGCCCCAGCGACGACAGCGCCTGGTGGAAGAGCCTGCGCCCCGGGGACAGCTTCACCACCGTGCCCGCGGCCTTCGGCGTGGACATGGGCGGCGTCAATGAGGCCGTGGCCCAGCTGACCCGCTACCGCCGCCTGATCCGCCGACCCAATCAGGATGACGAAAGCTGCTATGTGGTGTTCAACGATTACATGAACTGCCTCTTCGGCGACCCCACCGAGGAGAAGGAGAAGCAGATCATCGACCGGGCCGCCGCGCTGGGCTGCGAATACTACTGCCTGGACGCCGGCTGGTACGACGCGGGCCCCTGGTGGGACAGGGTGGGCGAGTGGCGGGAGAGCCCCGAGCGCTTCCCCCATGGGCTGAAGTCCCTGTACGACTACGCCCGCGGCAAGGGCCTGCGCATGGGCATGTGGCTGGAAATCGAGGTCATGGGCACGGCCTGCGAGCTGGCGAAGAAGCTGCCGGACGACTGGTTCATCTGCACCCACGGCAAGCGCCGCATTGAAAATGGCCGTTACCTCCTGGACTTCCGCAACCCTGAGGTGCGCCGCTACTGCATGGGCGTCATTGACCGGCTGGTGGCGGACTACGGCTGCGAGTATTTCAAGATCGACTACAACGTCACCACCGGCCGGGGCAGCGACCTGAACGCCGACAGCCCCGGGGACGCCATGCTGGCGCATTACCGCGCGCTGTACGGGTGGATCCGCGAGGTGTACGAGAAGCACCCGAACCTGGTGATCGAGAACTGCGGCTCCGGCGGCCAGCGCATGGATTACGGCATGCTGGCCCTGCACTCCCTGCAGTCCACCTCCGACCAGACGGACTACGTGTCCAACGCCTATATCGCCGCCAACGTGGCCAGCGTCGTTACTCCGGAGCAGGCGGGCATGTGGGTCTATCCGTACAGGGACGAGCGGGAGCATGTCATCTTCAATATGGTGAACGGCCTGCTGCTGCGGCCCTACGTCAGCGGCATCGTCTGGGACATGTCCGACAGCAGCATGGCCCTGATGCGGGAGGGCATCGACGTGTACAAGGCTCTCCGGAGCGAGCTGAAAGCCATGGTTCCCTTCTTCCCCCTGGGCTTCGGCCGGGTGAACGACCATCAGCTGGCCTACGGCGTGCGCAATGACCGGAAGGCGTACCTGTCGGTGTTCACCATCGGCAGCAGGGAGGCGGTCATTCCTCTGGCGTGCCTGGGCGATATTCGCGGTGTGAAGGTGATTTATCCTGGCACAGGGGACTGCGAGGTATCCCTGGCGGAGGGCGTGCTGCGGGTCACCATGCCCGGCGACACCTGCGCGCGGCTGCTGGAAATCACGCTGGCATAAATCCTACGGGGGCATCCGTCAAGGCAGGGCGATAAAGGCCCTGCCTTTTCTTGTTGCCGGTGCGAAGGGCGCATTTCAAACGCATTTGACAATTCCGGGGTAGCATGGGGCCATACCCTTCGGGGGAATCGCCATGATGGCGAGAGGCGCCAAGGAATGAAAAAAGCAACAGGGTTGATTGTTCTGGTGGCGTGATTGGTGCGGTGCATGCCATCGCGGGGAAGAGGAAAGTCAGCAGCGACTGCTCCGGGCAGGCTTCCGTCTTCACGCCGGGCACGAGCGGCGCGGTGAAAATGGCGTTGCGCGTGGATGAGATGGACGCGGGCAGGCTGAAGGTGGGCCAGACGGCGGAGATCACCCTGGACGCCTTTCCCGCGGAGACCTTCCCGGTCACCGTAACGCGCGTCTCCCGCGTGGGGGAGGCCTCCGGCAGCATCACAGCCTATGGCGCGGGGCTTGCAGCTCAGCGGGGACAGCCGCCTGCTGGAGGACATGAACGGCAGCGCGGTGATGCTCTCCGACAGCGTGCAGGACGCGATGCTGGCGCCCCTGGGCGCGGCGCGTGAGGATGCGGCGGGGGCCTATGTGGAGAAGCTGGGCCCGGACGCTGCGCCGGTCAAGGCGTTCATGGAGACAGGGCTGTCCGACGGCAGGGCCGCGAAGGTGCTGGCGGGCCTTGCAGCCGGGGAGGAGGTGCGGGCGCTGGACGAAGCCACGCTGACCATCCGCGAGGGGGAGCTCGTGGCCATCACCGAGCCCAGCGGTTCGGGCAAATCCACGCTGATGAACATCATGGGCTGCCTGATCGGGCTGGCGCTCTCGGCGGGGCTGCTGTTCGGGCTGTACCCCGCAGGCAGGGCTGCCGGAAAGCAGCCCGTGGAGGCCCTGCGCTGCAACATCTGACGCCTATGTAGCTTTCCGGCGGCGACGCATCCTTGAGTGCGCCGCCGCCCTTTTCTGTCCGCAAAAACCACCGGCAAAGGCGCAGCATTAACAAAATTCGCGAGAAAAATTCGAATTCGTTTGACAAACGGCCTGTATCATGAGCGCATAAGGCTTGATGCGTTCATGAGCGGCGCGCAGGCTGAAAATCTAATGGGAGTGGGAAGGAGGATGCGTGCATGAAGACTGTGATCATTGTTGCGGTTGTGGTTGTGGCTGTGGTGGCGATTGCCGCTGTGGTTGTCAGGAAGCTGCGCCACTGATGAACCTGGAGCGGCATTTCCCCCGGCCAGGACGGCCGCCTGTCCGGGGTCATGCCGCCATGACACCATTCGTGAGATACAGGAGGCTGCCCATGAGCATCAAGACCTCAATTCAGGCCCTGGGCCTGCGCAAGGCCTACGACTATATCGACAAGGACCCCAAGGCCCGCCTGCCCCAGGTGGTTTCCATCCTGGAGAAGTTCGTGCCCTCCGGCAGCGCCATGGACGCGCCCCTCAACGGCGTCAAGGCCATGCTCGCCGACCCGGACAACCCCTGGAACCGCTTCGTCATGAGCCTGTGGGAGGACATTGACGACG
>JBJEUJ010000272.1:0-1784 GCA_051883775.1 Aristaeellaceae bacterium
CCCGGCGTGCCCGAGTCCTTCAAGGTGCTGATCAAGGAGCTGCAGGCCCTGTGCCTGGACATCAAGGTCCTGGACGCCAACAAGAACGAGATCATCATCCCCGAGCTCGACCCCGAGGATATGATGTCGCCTGAACCCTCCGGCGTGCGCGAGGACGAGGAGGAGAACAAGCCCGAGCTGCCCGCCATCGAGGACGATGCGGACGCCGACGACGTCATCGAGGACGACTTCAGCCGCGAGGACTTCTCCCTGGGCGGCGACGACGAGCTGGACGATGATTTCAACATGGGCGATCTGGATCTGGATCCCCTGGAATAAGCAGGCTGCCTGCAAGGCGTCAACCGACTGGCATTGAAGGGAGTGTGGACCCTTTTGTTTGAACTGACCAACCTTGATTCCATTCAGATTGGCATGGCCTCCCCGGAGCAGATCCGGGCCTGGTCCCACGGCGAGGTCACCAAGCCTGAAACCATCAATTACCGTACCCTGAAGCCGGAGCGCGACGGCCTGTACTGCGAGCGCATCTTCGGACCCACCAAGGACTGGGAGTGCAACTGCGGCAAGTACAAGCGCATCAAGTTCAAGGACAAGGACAAGATCTGCGACAAGTGCGGCGTGCAGGTCACCCGGGCCAAGGTGCGCCGCGAGCGCATGGGCCACATCGAGCTGGCCGCGCCCGTGAGCCACATCTGGTACTTCAAGGGCATCCCCAGCCGCATGGGCATGCTGCTGGACATCAGCCCCCGGAGCCTGGAGAAGGTGCTGTATTTCGCCAACTTCATCGTGCTGGATCCCGGCAACAGCGATGAGACGGGGCTGAAGAAGTACGAGCTGATCTCCGACGCCCGCTACCGCGAGGTGGAAGCCAAGTGCGGCAAGGGCTCCTTCCGGGCCATGATGGGCGCGGAGGCCGTGCGGGAAATGCTGCAGGCCCTGGACCTGGATCAGCTGTCCCAGCAGCTGAAGGCGGAGATCGCCGAGCTGGTGGAGAAGGAGCGCGACCGGGACACCGAGGGGCAGAAGCGCGCCAGGGCCGTGAAGCGCCTGGAGGTCGTCGAGGCCTTCCGCGCCAGCCACAACAAGCCCGAGTGGATGATCCTGGACGTGGTGCCCGTCATTCCTCCGGATCTGCGCCCCATGGTGCAGCTGGACGGCGGCCGCTTCGCCACCTCCGACCTGAACGACCTGTACCGCCGGGTCATCAACCGCAACAACCGCCTCAAGCGCTTGCTGGAGCTGGGCGCGCCGGACATCATCGTCCGCAACGAGAAGCGCATGCTGCAGGAGTCCGTGGACGCGCTGATTGACAACGGCCGCCGCGGCCGTCCCGTCACCGGCCCCGGCAACCGGGCGCTCAAGTCCCTGTCCGACCTGCTGCGCGGCAAGCAGGGCCGCTTCCGCCAGAACCTGCTGGGCAAGCGCGTGGACTATTCCGGACGAAGCGTTATCGTCGTCGGTCCCGAGCTGAAGCTGCACCAGTGCGGCCTGCCCAAGTACATGGCCCTGGAGCTGTTCAAGCCCTTCGTGATGGAGCGGCTGGTCAGCCTCAAGATCGCCCATAACGTAAAGAGCGCCAAGCGCGCCGTGGAAAAGGTGCGCCCCGAGGTGTGGGACATCCTGGAGGAGGTCATCAAGGACCATCCCGTCCTGCTCAACCGCGCCCCCACCCTGCACCGTCTGGGCATCCAAGCCTTCGAGCCCATCCTGGTGGAGGGCAAGGCCATCAAGCTGCATCCCCTGGCCTGTACCGCCTTCAACGCCGACTTCGACGGCGACCAGATGGC
>JBJEUJ010000273.1:0-1776 GCA_051883775.1 Aristaeellaceae bacterium
GGCTTGGTTGGTTGAGCTCGGGCGGGGCTCCCCTACGGTCGCCCCGCTTCGCGTGAGGTTGCGCGCTGCGCCTTAGGGGTGAGAGGCGGCGACCTCCTGCGGAGGCCGACGGAGGCTACTCCTGCTCCTCCGGCCATGCGGGCGCACATACAACAACGGGTGCAGGAGCCAGCTCCTGCACCCGTTGAGGCCACCATAACAGCAAGGGAGGTACAAGGGGGGCAACGGCCCCCTTGCCCCGCACGACCGCGTCGCGGCGCATCTGTCATGCGCCGTGACCCCCGCAAGCCGCACGACACCCCCAAGCGCATGGACTGTGGCCGGAGGCGCGCAACTCAATCGCGCGTAAAGGGGTGAAACCCCTGCTCACGCACCGAGTACTTCCTTCCGCAGCGCATCCACGTAGTCGAGTTCCTCCCAGGGGAGACCGGGCTTGCCGAAGTGACCGTAGTTGCAGGAGGCACGGTAGATCGGGCGGCGGAGGTTCAGGCGGCTGATGATGGCGGCGGGGCGCAGGTCGAACAGCCTGCGCACGGCGGCGGCCAGCACGTCGTCCGGCACAACGCCGGTGCCCTTGGTGTCAATCAGCAGGCTGACGGGGTTCGCCACGCCGATGGCGTAGGCCAGCTGGATCTGGCACTGCTTCGCCAGGCCGGCAGCTACCACGTTCTTGGCCACGTGCCGGGCCGCGTAGGCTGCGGAGCGGTCCACCTTCGTGGGATCCTTGCCGGAGAAGGCGCCGCCGCCGTGGGGCGCGTAGCCGCCGTAGGTATCCACGATGATCTTCCGGCCGGTCAGTCCGCAGTCGCCCGCGGGGCCGCCCAGCACAAACCGCCCCGTGGGATTGATGTAGTACTTCGTATCGGCGCTGAGCAGCTCCGCAGGGATCACCGGGCGGATCACCTGCTCCAGGATCGCCGCGCGGATCTCCTCCTGGCTGACCTCCGGCGCGTGCTGGGTGGAAATCACCACCGCGTCCACCGCCACGGGCCTGCCGTCCTCGTAGGCCACGGTCACCTGGCTCTTGCCGTCGGGGCGCAGCCAGGGCAGCGTGCCGTCCTTGCGCACCTGGGTCAGGCGGCGGGTCAGGCGATGCGCCAGGGCAATGGGCATGGGCATCAGCTCGGGGGTCTCGTCGCAGGCAAAGCCGAACATCATGCCCTGATCCCCGGCGCCGGTGTCGTTTGCATCCTCCGCGCGGGTCTCCAGGGCCGCGTCCACGCCCATGGCGATGTCCGGGCTCTGGGCATGCACGGCCGTGAGCACATTGCAGGAGTTGCCGTCAAAGCACATGTCGGAGGAATTGTAGCCGATGTCCAGCACCACCTCCCGGGCCAGGGAGGCAATGTCCACCTTCGCGGTGGTGGTAATCTCGCCCATCACCATCACCATGCCGGTGGTGGCGCAGGTTTCGCAGGCCACGCGGGCCATGGGATCCTGCGCCAGGATCGCGTCCAGCACCGCGTCGGACACCTGGTCGCACAGCTTGTCGGGATGGCCTTCGGTGACGGATTCGGAAGTAAAGAGTTTGCGCATGGAGCCGCTCCTTTCGGTCGAAGGGAAATAATCCGCCTGGAAAAAGTAAACCCGCCTGGTCTGCACACGGACACAGGCGGGGGGCAATCGTCAGGGATTGTCCTTATCTGTCAGCGCTGCCCGGCATGGGGCGTGTGCCGCGCTGTGGGAATTGGCACCTTGTCCTCCCTGATGGAGGCCGGTTGCCGTGGCTTCATCGGGCCCGTCCCTCTGCCACTCGTGATAAGGGTATTTACTTTT
>JBJEUJ010000274.1:0-1772 GCA_051883775.1 Aristaeellaceae bacterium
GTCACAATACGGAGGAAACGATCGTGAGCGTGATGAACGTACTGTCGCTGCTGGGCGGCCTGGGCCTGTTCCTCTTCGGCATGAAGATCATGGGCGAGGGCCTGGAAAAGGCTGCCGGCAACAAGCTGAAGCGTATCCTGGAGATTGTCACCCACAACAGGCTGCTGGCCGTGCTGGCCGGTCTGACCATTACGGCGGTGATCCAGTCCTCCTCCGCCACCACGGTGATGGTGGTGGGCTTTGTCAACGCCAACCTGCTGACGCTGACCCAGGCCGTGGGCGTCATTATGGGCGCGAATATCGGCACCACGGTCACCTCCCTGATGCTGTCCATCAGGATCGACTTCGCGGCGGTGTTCGCCTTCCTGGGTCTGATCCTGACGGCGGTCAACGCCCGCAAGCATCCCGCGGCCAGCCAGTTCGGCCAGGTGGCCATGGGCCTGGGCATCCTCTTTGTGGGCATGAACACCATGAGCAGCGCCATGAAGCCCCTGCAGGACTGGCAGCTGTTCAAGGATGCGATGGTCTCCATCAGCAACCCGGTGCTGGGCGTGCTGGTGGGCATGGTGATCACCGCCATCCTGCAGTCCTCCTCGGCCAGCGTGGGTATTCTGCAGGCCCTGGCGGGGGAGGGGCTCATCCCCCTGCAGACCTCCATCTTTATCCTCTTCGGCCAGAATATCGGCACCTGCGTCACCGCGCTGATCGCCTGCGCGGGCACCTCCTCCACGGCCAAGCGGGCGGCGGTGGTGCATCTCCTGTTCAACGTCATCGGCACGGTGCTGTTTGTGCTGATTGCGGTGCTGTTCCCCTTCGCGGAGATGATCGAGGCTCTGGCGCCGGGCAACTTCCGCCTGCAGATCGCCCTGACCCACGTGATCTTCAACGTGGCCAGCACGGCGATCATGCTGCCTGCAGCCAAGTGGCTGGAGAAGATTGCCTGCCTGATCGTCCGGGACGACGGCGTGGTGTACGAGGCCATGAAGCTCAAGTACTTCGACGAGCGCCTGCTCAACACCCCCGCCATCGCCGCGCAGCAGCTCTTCAAGGAGGTGCAGCGCATGGGTGACATCGCCATGACCAACTATGCCGGGGCGGTGGCGCTCTTCCATGACTGGGATCCGGAGCGGGCCGAGGAGATACGCCGCAACGAGGAGGTGCTGGACTTCCTCAACCATGAGATCACCTCCTGCCTGGTGGAGGTCAAGGGCCTTGACCTGAACGACGAGGATACCCGTCTGGTGGGCTCGCTGTTCCATGTGGTCAACGACATTGAGCGCGTGGGCGACCACAGCATGAACATGATGGAGGCTGCCGAGACGAAGTTCAACGAGGAGGTACGCTTCTCCGCCAAGGCCTTCGCGGAGCTGGAGGATCTGGCTGAGCGGGTATCCCGGCAGCTGCAGGCGGGCATGGATCTGTTCCGCCGTCAGAGCAACGATCCCGCGGCCCTGCAGGTGGTGGAGGATGACGAGGAAGCCATCGACAACCTGACCGAGGCGCTGCGCGAGCATCATGTGGAGCGGCTGAAGAACCGCAAGTGCTCGGCGAAGAACGGTATGCTGTACCTGGATCTGCTGACGAACCTGGAGCGCATTGGCGACCATGCGGAGAACATCGCCACGTCAGTGGACAAGAAGCGCTGAGGCGCGTCAAAAAAGTGGCCTGCGGGCCACTTTTTTGAGTTTTGGCACTCGCTCACTGGTCGGGGCGCTTTGCGCCCCTCCCGGCCGTTCGCGAGTGTAAGGAAAGTTTTCCGCGGAGCGGAAAAC
>JBJEUJ010000275.1:0-8682 GCA_051883775.1 Aristaeellaceae bacterium
CGTTGCGAGGCGTGACCCCCGCAAGCGCGGCGCGCCCTCCGCGCGCCGTGCCTCCCACCCACCCTGATCCCCCCGAATGAGAGTCCAGAGAGCCGAAGGCTCTTTGGCGAGGGTCTGGGGCGAGAAGCCCCAGCGTCCCCCCACCTCCACAAAAATCAGCCCCCGCATGCGCAGGGGCCGATCATTACCGCGTAAAGTCACGCCCCTTCAGCGGAACGAAAGCCCGCAGAAGGGTCAGATGGATTACCTGGTGCCACTTCAGGCTGGCCCGGATGTGGCTGAAGGCGTCCATCACCATGGCGGTTTCCTCAGGCTCGGGATCCAGCCGGCCGTAGAAGACCAGCGCCTCGCACTCGCCCAGGGGCGCCAGGGGAACATTCACCCGGCGCAGGCTGTCGAGGCGCCGCATGTGCGCCATCGGCGACTCGCTGGCCTGCCGGGACAGTCCCATAACCCGCAGACAGTCGGATACCGCCTGCATCCATACGCTCCAGCGGCCCAGCTCGTCCTTCTGCCGCTGCGCCATGCGCCGGGGCTGTGTCAGCACAATCCGCAGGGCAATGGCCGCGATGGCCAGCAGCAACAGCAATAGCCACAGCCAGAGGAGGCTCGGCAAATCCTTCCCGTCCTCCGGCGGGGGCAGGGGCTGATCGCTGGGCTCGGGCGTGGGCTCGTTTTCCGGCTCGGGAGAGGGCGTGGGCGTGGGCTCATCGTCCGCGGCGGGCGGCTCGTTCTGCGGGGGCGGCGTGGGCAGCTCGTCAGGCTCCTGCTCCTCAGGGGGCGTTTCGTCCTGCCCGCTCTGGCCCGGGCCGTTGCTGCGCTGAACCGGCGTCGCGTCAAAGGTCAGCCAGCCGAAGCCCTCAAAGTAGACCTCCGTCCAGGCATGGCCGTCCAGCCCCGTTACCCGGGCAACGCCGCTTGCATCCGGCTCCGCCAGATACCCCTCCACATACCGCGCCGGAAGGCCAGCCATCCGGCACAGCACCGTCATCGCCGAGGCAAAGTAG
Organism: Aristaeellaceae bacterium; assembly: GCA_051883775.1. Classification (GTDB taxonomy): domain Bacteria; phylum Bacillota; class Clostridia; order Christensenellales; family Aristaeellaceae; genus UBA11524. The sequence continues at coordinate 1,008 of JBJEUJ010000275.1, forward strand.
GTGCAGTAGCCCTCCTTGGTGTTCAGCAGGAAGTTGGACACAAAGTCCACATTCCCCGGCTGAATCTCCACGTCCATGGCGTAGCGGTAGGTGCGGCCCATGTAGGTCTGCAGGGCGTAGGCCTTGTCGTAGGGGGTGACGGCGTCCGCCGTGACGCGCGCTGCCAGGTCGTACAGCTCCTGCTGCAGATGATCCGGCAGACGGGTGTATTCCTGCAGGATGGTATCGTAGGCCGCGTCGTGGCCATCGGCGCAGGCGGTCACCAGCGTGCCCAGCCCCGCCTCGCCCCCCACCATCAGCGGCGCGTAAACGGTGTAGGTGTCCCCCGGTTGCAGATCCCGGGTGGCGAATACCTCGCTGGAGGAATTGAAGTAGGGCACCAGGTCGCCCCCGGGCTGCAGATCCCGGATGCGCTGGGGCACAAACAGGCTGCTGGCGCTGGAGGATACCATCCGCACCGTGACGGGATGCACCGCCATCAGGCCGCTGTCCTCGCCCAGGGCGCCCCCGGGCAGCGCGGCGTTAAAGACGCTGCCGCGCTCGCCGCGCCACTGGGGCGATACCCACAGGTACCGCCGGCCGGACTTGGTGTCCACCCACACGCGGCCGGTGTATTCATCCTTCACCGTGGCCCGCAGATAGGTGCGCTTGGGGGTGGTGACGATCATCACCGGGTCGTCGTCGGGGGAGGCGGGGCCGCCCAGCTGGGTCTGGCCCTGGGGGTAGTAGCCCTCGGTGGCCAGGGTGAAAACGTTGCGGGGTTCGGTGAAGAACAGATAGTCGAAGATGGTCTGGCGGAGCTTGTCGGCGGCGTCCTTCAGCGGCGCAATGGCCACCCCGCCGGTGGGGACGATCAGATGCGCCGCCAGGGCCAGCACGACCGTCATGGGCAGGATGCGCCGCAGGGGCAGGCCCTCATGCTGGGTGTGGATCAGCAGCGTCACCACCGCGATGACCGAGGGCAGCAGATAGACCATGGCCCCGGGCCGGTTCCCCAGCCAGAGCAGCACAATGGCCAGCGCCAGCACCAGCAGCGCCGGATAGGCTCCGGCGGAGCGGCTGGTCAGTACAAAGGCCGCCAGCGCGCACAGCACGGATAGCAGCGCGGCGGTTTCCAGCCCCACCAGGGGCAGGGCGGAGGACAGCCCCGTCATGTGCAGCGTGGCTGCCCGGAGAATGTCCAGCAGCGTCACTGTGCCGCCCATGACCGTCAGCCACGCGGCAAAGCCCGCAGCCACCAGGCCGCCCAGGGCCAGGCCGCTCCACTTCCGCGCCGAGCACAGGGCGCACACCGCCGTGATGCCCAGCGTCAGCGCCGCGGCCAGGTAGACCCAGGACAAAAGATCCATGACGGCCAGCAGCGCCAAAGCCAGGCCGAAGCCGAAGAGAAAGGCCATCAGGCCGTGGGAGAGGATACCCCTCCAGTCCGTGGAGGGTGCTTTGCGCCTGTTCAGCCGGATGACCTCCTTTCATATGGAAAGAATCGGAATGCGCCCGCCTTACGCCGGGGCGGGGGTGACGTAGCAGACCTCCACCTCCGCCTGCTGCAGCTTACTGACCATGCCCAGCACCAGCGGATCGTCCGGGGTGAAGGTAACCAGGTACAGCCGCACGGTGGGGCCCATGCGCTTCATGCGGATCATCACGTCCACAATCCGGCCGGACAGCCGGGCGGAGATGATCACCGTCGCGCCCACCCGGCGCATGCGGCGGGTCTCCAGCAGCAGCACCCGCTCGAACCTGTCCGTCTCGGAAAAGTCCACCCGGGCCAGGTTCTCCAGGATCAGGGGCATGCCCATGTTCTTCTCCAGCTCGATGGGATGTTCACCCATCAGGGGCAGGCGCACCGCGTGGTCGGAGCCGGACTGGCTGGTCATGATGGAGGCGGCGGTTTCCAGCAGCGTATCGCGGATGTCCGCCTCGGCCTCCGGGTGGCCCCAGGAGGGGGGCGGCGAGCAGTCCATGAGCACCAGGGCGTCGGAGAGCACCGGCTCCTCGTAGCGGCGAACCATCAGGTCGCCCTTGCGGGCGGAGAGCTTCCAGTGGATTTTCTTCATGGCGTCGCCAGGCTGGTAATTGCGGAAGTCCGCTGGGTTGGACACGTCTTCCGTGGCCCGGGCCATCACCTCGGAGCCGGGATCCCCGGGGGCGAACTTCAGCGCCTCCACGGGGAAGGGCATGGGCAGCACCAGCAGCTCCTCTGTGCCGGTTTTGGGGATCACGGTTCTGGCGAACATGCCGAACACGTCTTCCACCGTACAGGTGCGCACCCCGGGGCAGGCAACGCCCACATGGGCAGCGCGGAAGGGCATGGTCAGCCGCTGCGTCTTGCCGGGGGCGTCCCGGAGACGCACCTGGGTCTGCGGGGTGTCCGGCGTGGCGTAGAGCTCCAGGAGAATCGGCGCGATGGGCAGAATGCCGCTGTGGCGGATGGTGACCTCCAGGGTGACGCTCTCCCCGCGCTGCACCGCCCGGCCGGACAGCCCGGAGGAAACCGTCATCGTCCGGGAGGCCCACTCCACGGCGATCAGCCCGCTGAGGATGATGAGCAGCATCAGCACGCCGCCAAAGAGGAAGATGGGGCTCCCGGTGGAAAAGGCCGCCAGCAGCAGCGCGAGGGTGACCGCCAGCGGCAGGGTCAGGCGGGTTTTCATAGCTTGACAGGCACCGCCACATTCTTCAAAATGTTCATGACGATCTGCTCCGGGGTGATGCCCTTCATGCGGGCCTCGGGGTTGAGGGACACGCGGTGGCACATGACCGGCAGGGCCATGTGCTGCACGTCCTCGGGGAGGATGAAGTCGCGCCCGTCCAGCAGGGCGCAGGCCTGGGCGCCGTGGATCAGCGCGATGGCCGCGCGGGTGGAGATGCCCAGCTGCAGGGCGGGGTCCTGCCGGGTGGCGGCGGCGATGGTGGCTACGTAGGAGCGCACCTCCGGCGAGCAGTAGACCTGGGTCACCATCTCCTGCAGGGCGATCACGTCCCCGGCGGTGCAGACGGGCTCAATGGTCTCCATGGGCTTCACCGCGCCGGAGTAGCGCTCCAGCACGTCCATCTCCTGCTCCACCGTGGGATAGCCGATGGCGATGCGCAGGAAGAAGCGGTCCATCTGCGCCTCGGGCAGGGGATAGGTGCCCACGAACTCGCTGGGGTTCTGCGTCGCCAGGACGATGAAGGGCTGGGGCAGGGGATGGGTGATGCCGTCCACCGTGACCTGGTGCTCCTCCATGACCTCCAGCAGGGCGGACTGGGTCTTGGGGCTGGTGCGGTTGATCTCGTCCGCCAGCACCACCTGGCTCATCACCGCGCCCTCCTTGAACTCCATCTGCCCGGTCTTGATGTTGATGAGGGTGTAGCCCGTCACATCCGAGGGCATCAGGTCGGGGGTGAACTGAATGCGGCGGAAGGAACAGTCCAGGGATTTCGCTAAGGCGCTGGCCAGGGTGGTCTTGCCCACGCCCGGCACGTCCTCGATGAGGACATGGCCCTTGCACAAGAGGGCGATCAGCGCATATTCGATGGCCTCCTCCTTGCCGACGATGGCCTTGCCGATGTTTGTTTGCAGGGCCTGAATCATCCTCCTGGGCTGCTGCTGCATACCTGACGCCTCCAAATCACAAGTAGATTTCACCATAGTATAACCAATATGTGACGATAAATCAAGCATCCGGCCATCTATTTCCTTGCCAAGCGGGGCCTGATGCGGTACAATAGCAAGGCGGGAGGCGGGTTTGCGGCCTCTGAAGAAATTGTAACAAAATTGACATAAAGTGAGGATCAGCCCTATGAAAACCATCCTGGAGATGCTCGCCCCGGGCGAGTACGTCTCCGGCGAGGCCATCAGCCGCGTGCTGGGGGTCAGCCGGGCGGCGGTGTGGAAGAAGATCGGCGCGCTGCGGGAGGCGGGCTGGCAGATTGAGTCCGGCGGGAAGCGGGGCTACCGCCTGGTGGCGGGGGACAGCCTGGAGCCGGCGCTGTGGGAGGGGAGCCTGACCACGCGCGCCCTGGGCCGGGGAGAGAACCGCTGCCTGCAGGAGACCGGCTCCACCAACACGGAGGTTAAGCAGATGGCCCTGGCCGGCGCGCCCCACGGGAGCCTGTGCCTGAGCGAAGCGCAGCTGGCGGGCAAGGGACGGCTGGGACGGGCCTGGGCGTCCCCGGCGGGGAAGGGGCTGTGGCTGTCGGTGCTTTTGCGGCCCAATCTTCCCCCGGAGCGCGCGCCGCTGATCACCCTGTGCGCCGCCATGGCCATGGCCCGGGCCGTGGAGGAGACGGCGGGCATCGCCGCGCGGATCAAGTGGCCCAACGACCTGGTGCATGAGGGGCGGAAGCTGTGCGGGATTCTGCTGGAGGTCAGCGCGGACCCGGACAGCATCGAATACGTGGTGGTGGGCACGGGGCTGAACGTGCTGGAGGGGGCCTATCCGCCGGAGCTGGCGGAGCGGGCCGCGGCCATCGCGGAGTTCACCCGGCCGCCCCTGCGCAGGACGATCCTGACCCACTACCTGGCCGCGCTGGAGGACGCCGTTGACCGGCTGGAGCGCTCCGGCATGGCGGGCATCGCGGAGGAATACGCCGCGCGCTCCTGCACCCTGGGCAGCCGGGTGAACGTGGTGGGCGCGGTGAACCTGACCGGCACCGCCGAGGCCCTCGACGAGGGCGGCGCGCTGCTGGTGCGCACGGAGGACGGGGCGCTGCACCGGGTGCTGTCCGGGGACGTGTCGGTACGCGGGGTGATGGGCTATGTGTAAGGGCCTGGGGCTGGACCTGTGCGGCATCCCCCGCATGGAGCCGCTCCTTGCGGACGGGCGGTTCCTGGCACGGTACTTCACCGGGGAGGAGGCCGCCTACATCCGCAGCAGGGGGGCGGGCGCAGCCCAGTCCATGGCGGGCATCTGGGCGGCCAAGGAGGCGCTGCTCAAGGCTGCGGGCCGGGGGCTGTCCCTGCCGCTTGCGGAGATCGAGGTCTGCCATGATCCGTCGGGCCAGCCCTTCTACCGCCTGCACGGCACGGCGGCGGAGGCCCTGCCCGGAGCCTTCCTGCTCTCCATCACCCACGAGGGGGACATGGCTGCGGCGGTCTGCCTGTGGACGGCGGACTGAATGCAATTTTTCTATACTTTTTGTACCTTTTCGTCGCAGATTCGCATTGCAATTCCGGCCCGGTTCATGTATCATTAACAGTAGCAGATTCTGCGCATTTCCGCCCCGGCGGGAGGCCGGAGCAGGAATGGGAAGATCATTTTTTCATAAGGAGGAAACGCATATGGCCCGTTTTATTCTTTCTGCCTTTGCGGACGAGGCCAGCCCCTCGCTGGACGAGCAGCTGCAGGCGCTCAGGGAGGAAGGCATCGGTCTGATTGAGCTGCGGGGCGTGGACGGCAAGAACTGCGCCAAGCTGACCCTGGAGGAGGCCGACGCGGTGAAGGCCAAGCTGGATGCTGCCGGCGTCGCCCTGTCCGCCCTGGGCTCCCCCTACGGCAAGGCTCCCCTGGACGAGCCCTTCGACGAGCACCTGGCCCTGTTCCGCCACGGGCTGGAGCTGTGCAAGCACCTGGGCTGCAAGCGCATCCGCATGTTCAGCTTCTTCCCGCCTGCGGGCAGCAATCCCGCTGATTGGCGCGAGGAGGTCATCCGCCGCCTGACCATCATGCTGGACCTGGCCGAGGAGGCCGGCATTCAGCTGGTGCATGAGAACGAGAAGGAGATCTACGGCGACGTGACCGAGCGGTGCGTCGACCTGCTGGAGCACTTTGGCGACCGCATGGGCTTCGCCTTCGACCCGGCCAACTTCATCCAGTGCGGCGTGAAGCCCCCGGAGGCCTACGAGAAGCTCCATGACCGCATCACCTACATGCACATCAAGGACGCCATCATGGCCGACGGCGCGGTGGTGGCTGCGGGCCATGGCGACGGTCATGTGGCTGAGCTGCTGGCGAAGCTCAACGCCGAGCGCGAGGGCGACGTGATCCTGACCGTGGAGCCCCATCTGACGGTGTTCGCGGGCCTGGGCGACCTGCAGGGCGAGGCCCTGACCCATCACGAGTCCTATCCCGACAGCCGGACGGCCTTCCACGCGGCCTGCTCCGCGCTCAAGGAGATTCTGGCAGCGCTGTGACGCGACACACATGCACCCTATTTTTTGAAGGAGGATACCAGGAATGCTGAAGCTTGGCATTATCGGCGCGGGGAACATGGGCTCCGGCCACATCGGGAATATTCTGGAGGGCAAGTGCCCTGAAATTGTTGTCACCGCCGTGGCCGACCGCAAGGCCAGCCGCCGCGACTGGGCGAAGGAAACCCTGCCGGACGCGGAAATTTTCTCCGAGGGCAGCGAGCTGATCGCCAGCGGCAAGTGCGAGGCCGTGCTGCTGGCCGTGCCCCATTATCAGCATCCGCCGCTGGCCATCGAGGCCTTTGAGCATGGGCTGCACGTGATGTGCGAGAAGCCCGCGGGCGTGTACACCCTGCAGGTGCGGGAAATGATGGCCGCCGCCGACAGGCACCCCGAGCTGACCTTCGGCATGATGTTCAACCAGCGCAGCAACTGCCTCTACCGCAAGGCCAAGGAGCTGATTGAGGAAGGCGCCATCGGCGAAATGAAGCGGATGAACTGGATCGTCACCGACTGGTACCGCACCCAGTTCTACTATGACTCCGGCGCGTGGCGCGCCACCTGGGCGGGCGAGGGCGGCGGCGTGCTGCTGAACCAGTGCCCCCATCAGCTGGACCTTTTGCAGTGGCTGTGCGGCCTGCCCGTACGGGTGCATGCCTTCACCCATGAGGGCAAGTGGCATGATATTGAGGTGGAGGACGACGTGACGGCCTACCTGGAGTTCGCCAACGGCGCGACGGGCGTGTTTGTCACCACCACCGGCGACGCTCCCGGCACCAACCGCCTGGAGATCACCGGCACCAAGGGCCGCCTGATCGTCGAGAACAACGAGCTGGTCTATGACAAGCTGGAGATGGACGAGCGCGAGTGGTGCGTCACCTGCAAGGAGGGCTTCAAGAAGCCCGGCGTGACCCGCGTGCCCGTGGAGACCGACGGCCTCAACCTGCAGCACGTGGCGGTGCTCAACGCCTTTGCCGACCATATCAAGCATGGCGGGCCCCTGGTGGCCGACGGCCGCGAGGGCATCAACGGCCTGATGCTGTCCAACGCCATCCATCTCTCCGGCTGGACCGGCGAGACCGTCTCCCTGCCCATTGACGAGGAAAAGTTCCTGCGCCTGCTCAACGAGCGCCGCGCCACCTCCCGCCACAAGGAGGACGTGGACGTGGTGCTGGACACCTCCTCCAGCTACGGCAGCAAGGTCACCAAGTAATCCGGGCAGGTCAGTTTAAGCCATCCATGGGCCGGCGCCTTTCTTCGCCGGCCCGTATCTTCGGATGGGAAGAAAGGTAAGAGGTGAGCGGAATGTCGACGATCCGGGCAGCGGTCATCGGCGTGGGCAACATGGGCACGGCACACGCGGCCTGCCTGTCCCAGGGCCGGGTGGAGGGTATGACCCTTGCCGCCCTGTGCGATGTGGATGCGGCACGCCGGGCGGAGCTTGCGGAAATGTTCCCCGGCGTACCCTGTTACGCCAGCGTGGAGGAGCTGCTGGCGGCGGGCGGGGCGGACGCGGCCATTGTGGCCACGCCCCATCCCTGCCACAGCGACGTGGCGGAA
>JBJEUJ010000276.1:0-8654 GCA_051883775.1 Aristaeellaceae bacterium
CAGCCTTCCCCTCCGGGGAAGGTGGCCGAGCGCAGCGAGGTCGGATGAGGTCGCTACGAGGGCGGATGAGGTCGCTACGAGGGCGGATGAGGTCGCATCCTTGCAGCCGTCCGAACCTGCCGTTTCCAACGCGGGCGGCCTTCGGCGCCTGCTCGGAAACTCACTTGGTTTTTGGGGGGACGCTGGGCTGCCGCCCAGACCTGCGCAGGGGTTTCACCCCTGCACCTGACAAGGGGCATCGCCCCTTGACCCGTTTTCGCTTCGCGATCCCTTGGAGTTGATCTTAGCAGTAGTATTCCATGGGGTAGGTCATGTAGGAGATCTCATCCAGCTGATCCATGGTCACCAGGCCCGCGGGCGCGCGCAGCACGCTGGGAATCCGGTTGACGATGGTGGCGCAGGTGTGCTCCACGGTGGCAGGCTTCACCACATGGAACTCCGTGTCGGGCTCGCCGGTGATCTTCCAGTCGCACATGTCGCCGTCCTCGGGGCCGTACACCTTGCCGATGCACTGGGTCTCAATGACCGGGCCCTGGAAGGTCTCGGTGGTCACCACGGCGGCCATGCCGATGCAGTTGCCCTCGGGGATGGTGTCGCCCAGGGTGGAGGAGTACAGGTCGCCCTTGTGGAAGTAGGGCACGCACTTCTGCGTCTGGCTCTTGATGGTCCAGCCCATCTTGGAGGCCAGGGCTTCATTGGAGTTCCACACATAGGAGGGCTCCAGCACCTCGGGGTGGGCAATCTGCTTCTCGAACTCCTCGGGGGTCAGGCCAACGCCGTGGGCCTTGGCCAGCGCCAGGCCGTAGTCCTCCACGTTGTAGCTGACCGCGCCCTCGATCTTCTGGATATTGTGGCAGCCGCCGGCCACCATACCCACCATGTTGACCCAGAACACATCCTCCATGCCGCTGCCCACGAAGGTGCAGCCGTTCTCCTTGGCCAGCACGTCCAGCTTGTTGGCGCGGACGGGGTCGGTGGTCCAGCAGTAGGTGGCCTCCTCGCAGGTGGAGATGACGTTGATGCCCCGGCTCAGGCACTTGACATAGTGGTCATAGCAGTCGCTGACCAGGCTGAACAGGGTCACCACGGCGATGTCGGGATCGGTGCTGTCCAGCACCTCGTCAGCGTTGTCGCTGATCAGCACGCCGGTCTTCACGCCCAGGCCCGCGTAGTCGCCGATGTCCATGCCCACGATGGCGGGGTTCACGTCGATGGCGCCCACAATCTGCGCGCCCTTCTCATACAGATACCGGAGAATGTACTTGCTCATCTTGCCGCAGCCGTACTGCACAACCTTGATTTTTTCCATGGCAGGGGTTCCTCCTTGTTAATTTTTTGATAATCTCATTATAAACCCTGCACCAGGATGAGAGTCAAGCCATATTTTTTGCGAACATCACCGGCACCTGCAGCCGCAGGAACATGCTCCGCTCCCGGCTGTCAAAGACGTTGAACTCCGTCATCACCTCGCACAGATAATCCCCCGCCACACGGTAGCCCTTCTCCCGGCAGAAGGCAAGCAGCTTGCGGGCGCAGGGAATCTCGTCGGTGAAGTGATCCAGGTAGATGCAGGCGTACATGCCGCTGTCCAGCACGGCGGTGTGGGCGGGGGCGTCGTCCCGGCTGCTGGTGAAGATGAACACCTGCTCGGGCAGGAACCGCTCCGCCTCAAAGTCGCTCTGCCGGATGGAGGTGCCCACGTTGTAGGAATGCACCTGGCGGAAGCCCTGGCCCACCAGGGCCTGGCGCAGCTCCGCCAGGGACTGCTCGTAGCTGTCGATGCCCTCCCGGTAGAAGTTGCTCCGGCAGGGAATCCCCCAGATGAAGCGGCGGTCGATGTATTCCAGGGAGATGGTGCCCGTGTCGGGGGACTTGCGGTAGCGCTCGATGCTGGCGATGGCCCGCTCCACCGCATCGTGCCTGGCCCGCAGCTCGCGGATCTGCTCGTGAATCTGCTCGTTCTTCCGGGCCAGGATGTCCTCGATCAGCGTCACGTCCTCCTGCCGCAGCACGTCGGCAATCTCCGTCAGGCTCATGCCCAGCTCCTTCATGTAGGCGATCATGTCCAGCCGGGCGTTTTGATGAATGTCGTAGTAGCGGTAGCCCGTCTCGGGATCCACATGGGCGGGCCGGAGCAGCCCCAGATGGTCATACAGCCGCAGCGTGGGGATGCTCACCTGGTTCAGCTCCGCCATTTTCCCGATGGACAGCAGTCCGCTTTTCATGCCTGTGCGCCTCCCAAAACTCTCATGATAATATAGAGTTTACAGGACCTTTCCCCTCCTGTCAACCGCAAAAAATCCCCGGAGCCAATCTCTGCTCCGGGGATTTCCTGTTCAGTTTTTACTTCAGCAGCGCCGCGGGCACCTCCATGGCCATGCGCTCGTAGCCGGCCTTGCTGGGGTGCAGGTGGTCGCCGGAATCCAGCGCGGGCAGGAACCAGTCCGGCCGGGCAGGATCCCGCAGCGCCCGGTCGAAGTCGATGCACCCGTCGATCAAATCCGTCCCGCGGATGAAATCGTTGTAGGCGTGGCGCATCTCCTGGCGGAAGGGCGCGTCCGTGCGCCAGCCGCCCATGGGCAGAAGCGTCCCCACGTACACCCGGTAGCCCATGCCTCTGGCCTGGGCAATGTAGGCTTTCAGCCCGTCGATCAGCTGCTCCACCGTGGGCAGGTCGCTCATGGGGCGGAAGATGTTCACCGTTTCGCCCACGGGGTGGATAATATCGTTGATGCCCTGCTGGATGATCACCGCGTCCGCGCCGTCGGTGGGCACCTCATGGTGGAAGCGGCGGCTGCCCATCAGCCCGTAGGACTCGTAGGTCAGGCAGTGGTACTCCCTCAAAATGCGGGAGCCGCTGGTAGCCCGGCGGACGATGGCCGTATGTCCATACCCCTCCCGGGCGCAGCGCAGGGCCAGATCATCCGGCCAGTCCTGGGCGGTGATGGAGTCCCCGTAGCAGACGATGCAGCGGTTGGCCGGATCCGTCAGCAGGGACACGTTGCTCAGGAAGTAGCACAGGCGGGTCTTGCGGGAGGTGTTCACGTCGATACAGGGGGTCTCCGTCTCGTCCCCGTTGGCGTACAGGCCCTCCGACAGGGGGCCGCAGGTGAACACCACCGAGCGCATCAGCGTGAAATCCGCCAGGTAGAAGCTGATATGAATGGTCTCCCCGGCCTGCACGTCCAGAGCCACGGGGTCGGACACAACCCGCTCCCCCGCCGGGATGGCAACCGCCTCCCCGCCCCCGAAGGCCACGGGATGGAACGCGCCGCCCTGCAGGACGGTGGTGCGGCTGATGGTCACGGGCTCGGTGCCGCAGTAATTGTCGAAGGTCAGACGAAGCGCGCTGCCGCCGAAGGGCATGCGGATGGGATAGCGGATGGTGATGTTCCTGGCGTAGCGCTCCGGGCGGTTCTCCGCCACGCTGACCGCGTTGCCCCACGCGCTGACCCACCGGCTCTCCTGCGTCATGGCTGTATCCTCCTGTGTGCTGGGCCTTCCTGCCGGCAAACGCGGCAGCGCACCCATTATAGCAGATTCCGCCGGAAAAACAAAGCCCGTTTTCGCCCGGCGAAGAAAGCCCCGGCCCGCCGCAGCCGACCGGGGCATGCCCCCTCGCGGGATTATTCGTAGCGGTTGGACTTCAGCGCGAAGCGCACCAGCCGGGCGATGCAGCGCTTCAGCTCCTCCAGGGTCAGCGTGCCTGCCTCCAGCTCCTGGCGCAGGTTGTCGTGATCCATGGGCATGCCGGGCATCACGCTGTCATTGCCCGCCCGCATGCAGCCTGCGGCGGTGCTGCCCCCCTGCCGGGAAGTGGTGCCCCAGTCGGTCATGATCATCCCGTCGAAGCCGAACTCGCACCTGGCGGCAGCCGTGCACAGGTCGTAGCTGTTGGCCGCATGCACGCCGTTGATCAGGTTGTAGCTGGTCATGATGGAGGCGGGACGGCCCTCCCGAATGGCGATTTCAAAGCCCCTGAGGTAGATTTCACGCAGGGTGCGCTCGGACAGGATGCTGTCGGACTGCTGGCGGTTGTCCTCCTGGTTGTTGCAGGCGTAGTGCTTGATGGTCACGCCCACGCCCTGATGGCTCTGCACGCCCCGGGTGATGGCCGCCGCGCACCGTCCGCTGAGCAGCGGATCCTCCGCGAAGTACTCGAAGTTGCGGCCGCACAGGGGATTGCGGTGGATGTTCATGCCCGGCGCCAGCCACAGCTGCACATTGAAGATTTCCATCTCCTCGCCGATGAGGTCGCCCATGCGCTCCAGCAGCGTCATGTCCCAGCTCTGGGCCAGCAGCGTGCCCACGGGAATCGCCGTGCAGTACTGGTAGTACTTCTCCCCCTCAGGCTCCGGCCCGACGTACAGCTCGCCATGCTCCATGTTCAGCTCGTGAGGCATGGGCATGGGCCGCCCGTCCTGCACATAGTAGTGCTGCAAAAGCCTGAGGCCTGCCGGGCCGTCCGCCAGCACCAGGTTCGCCACGCCCTGCTCCATCGCGCAGGCGCTGGTCTGGGCGGCGGAGCCGGGCACGGCAATGCCCGCGCTGCCCAGCATGTCCGCCTTGGCCTGGCGCACCTCGCCGGTGGCCAGGCGCACCAGCTGCTCCGTGGTCAGGGTATCGGTCAGGGCGGCCGCCTCGTCCCTGGGATCCACGACGGTGTAATCCACCGTCCGGACGGGCGCCGCCGCCAGGTTCCAGGCCAGCTGCGGCTTTCCCTGGGCAGCCTCCAGCAGCGCGGCATAGCGGGCCGCCCGCTTCTCCGCCGGGCAGGACAGCTGCGACAGCTCTTCCTGCAGCGGGCAGATATGCCGGACCCGGGTCAGCGCCTTGTCCTCCGGCAGGGTCAGCGACGCCTCCAGGCGGCTTTCCTCCAGGGAGGAGCCCACGTAGACGCCGTAGGTCCCCTGCTCCAGCACCCAGGCGGAGGCCTCCTCGTCAAAGCTGGCCACAGCCTCCGGCCCGAAGGTCAGCGTCAGGGTTTCGCTCTGGCCCGGGGCCAGCAGCTTCGTCTTGGCGAAGGCCACCAGGCGGCGGGCCTCCTTCTCCAGGCGTCCGTCGGGCAGCGCGGCATACACCTGCACCACTTCCCGGCCGGGAACCTCGCCCCGGTTGGTTACACGGACCGAAGTCTGTACCGTGCCGTCCTCCGCCACCGTCACCTGCTCGGTGAACAGACCAAAGTCGGTATAGCTCAGACCGTAGCCGAAGCCATAGCGCACCGGCACGCCGAAGCTGTCGAAGTAACGATAGCCCACATAGATGCCTTCCTCGTAGCGCTCATGGGTCACATCGCCGTTGTTGTGGCTGAAGGTGGCGGCGTTGGGGTAATCCTCGTAGCGCAGGGCCCAGGTGTCGGTCAGCTTGCCGCTGGGGGAAACCGCGCCGCTGAGCACGTCCGCCACGGCATGTCCGCCCTCCATGCCCGGCTGGGAAACCACCAGCACGGCCATGATGGCGCTGAACTCATCCAGGAAGGACAGATCCACCACACCGCCCGCGTTGATGATCACCACCACCCGGGCATACAGGCTGCAAATGTCCTTCAGCGCCTGATGCTCCTGCCCGCTCAGGTAATAGTCGCTCCCGGCGGCAAAGCGGTCGGCGTTTTCGCCCGCAATGCGGCTGATGACGTAGACCGCCGTGTCAGCCTCCGTGGCATAGGGCGGCCCGCCGGCAGGCATGGCAAACTGATGGGCCGTATAGGCATCGAAGAAGTTCCTGCCCCCGGCAATCTCCCCGAGAATGGTATCCCGCCAGACGCGCCGGGCGTCGGCATACTGGCGCTCAAAATCCTCCAGCCAGGACCGGGTGGTGATGGCGAAGCCCGCGTCCTCCATGCCCTGGGCGATGGACACGCTGGCGCGCTCGTTCACGTCGCCGCTGCCGGTGCCGCCCTTGATGGTGCGGGTGGCGCCCGCACCGAACAGCGCCACCCGGCTGCCCGGGGCCAGGGGCAGCGTGGCATCCTCATTCTTCAGCAGCACCATGCCCTCGGCGGCGGCACGGCGCGCCAGGCCGGCATGGATGGCTTCATAAGGCCTCGGCTCCTCATAGGGAACGCCGGACAGTTTCACGGGACGGATAGCTTTCACAGCAGGTACTCCTTCCTATTAAATAAGCTTGATCGGGCGCGCGCTGCTGCACCGGCGCGCTGCCGCATACTTTTTGATTATACAGCATTTTCATCCTGATTTCAACATGCGGGAAGTTGTTCTCAAAATTTCAATACATCCCGTCTTATCCTTTTAAGAAACGTTTTTATGATTCACTGGGGCGAAACGATATATTTTTTTACAAACGTCATTGACACCCGCAGGAAAACGTGCTATCATCTTTTCGTCGAAGCAAAGAACACCCGCGATCGGGTGAATGCGAAAGCGAGCGTTGTATCCAGCGGAATTTGTATACCCTGTTTTTGTTGTGCGGTCAACCGCGGATGTGATTTCCGCTATTGATAAACGTTAAAGGAGGAACCCATCATGAAAAAGATCCTGGCCCTGGTTCTGTCCCTGTGCCTGGTTCTGGCTGCCTGCCCGGCTTTCGCCGCCGAGCTGCTGTCCGGCGCCGACACCTATCCCCTGAATTCTGACAAGACCATCACCTGGTATTCTCAGGATTCCCATGGCATCCACTCCGACTTTGCCGACTGGCATGAGAGCCCCTTCCACGTGAACCTGTCCAAGCAGGTTGGCGTGAACATCGAGTGGGTGCTGCCCACCACCGGCACCGACGGCGCGACCTTCACCAACACCCTGATGGCCGATCCGTCCTCCCTGCCCAACATCATGGAAGCCTACTTCATGGGCAGCGCTCAGCAGTACCTGGATGACGAGGTCATCTGGGACCTGACCCCCTACATCCAGGAGTACGCTCCCGCCTACTATGCTTTCCTGCAGAGCAACCCCGCCTATGACAAGGCCATGAAGACCGACGATGGCCGCTACTACGCCTTCGGCTTCTTCCGTGAGGACGGCGGCTGGAACGACTCCTACCAGGGCCCCGTGGTCCGCAAGGACTGGCTGGATGAGTGCGGTCTGGAAATCCCCAAGACCATCTCCGAGTTTGAGAACGTGATCCGCGTCTTCAACGAGAAGTACAACGGCGCTGTGTTCACCACCGCCTTCAACCCCCGCTTCTGGCAGATGGGTCTGAGCGGCGCCTTCGGTGCCTACGGCAACGTGAACTCCTCCTACATGTTCACCGTGGACGACGGCAAGGTCTCCCTGGGCCAGACCTCTGACGGCTATCGTGCGTGGCTGTCCTGGTTCTCCGGCCTGTACAAGGAAGGCCTGATCGACACCGACCTGCTGACCGTGGACGACACCACCGTCAAGACCAAGGTTCTGACCGGCGGCTCCGGCATCTCCCTGACCTCCATGGGCCAGATGAACAACTGGAACAAGGCCATGGAAGCCAACGGCGACGGCTCTCCCTGGATCGGCATCCCCTATCCCACCGCTGACGACGGCTCCCTGTACTCCATCTTCGGCGGCTCCGGCATCGGCTCCATCACCGGCTGCATCACCAAGACCGCTGACGAAGAGACCATGAAGCTCTGCCTGCAGATCCTGGACTACGCCTACACCCAGGAAGGCTTCCTGTTCTGGAACTACGGCATCGAGGGCGAATCCTGGGAGATGAGCGAGGAGACCGGCCTGCCCAAGTGGACCTCTCTGGTGGCTGACGATCCCTCCAACGATCCCATGATCAAGTACAACGGCTCCACCTGGTCCGGCTCCTGCATCCAGGCTACCAACCTGCTGTACCTGAAGAACTCCCAGGCCTCCATCGACGCCAACGACGCCTGGTTCTATCTGGGCATGGGCCGCGACACCGAAGAGATGGACAAGGTTATGGAGATCACCTCCGGCCACAAGTGGCCCAACGGCGTGACCTTCACCACCGAGGAGTCCGACGAGCTGGATCTGTACACCGCCAATCTGGGCACCTACGTGGTTGAGCAGTGCACCTCCTTCCTGGTGGGCAATGTGGACGTGAACGACGACGCTGCCTGGAACGCCTACCTGGCCGGTCTGGACACCTACAAGCTGCCCCGCGTGCTGGAAATCTACCAGGCCTGCTACGATCGTTACCTGGCCCGTTAATCGCACCAATCTCCATGGAAACGGATGGCTGTGCTGTTAGATGCATGAACATCCAGCCTCTTCCGGGTAAATGGAGCGGCGGAGGATGCGAGGAATCGCTCCTCCGCCTTTTCTCCATTCGGCGTTGTCCTATCCTATGTACAAGGAGGGTGCTGCAATGGCCCAGAAAGCTGTCGCTCAGTACAAGACTCAATCCCTTGGCAAGAGGATCATCCGTGACTTCAGTCACAACAAGTTCAAATACCTGATGATCCTGCCGGTGCTGGTGTACCTGGCGCTGTTCTGCTACAAGCCCATGTACGGCATCATCATCGCCTTCAAGAACTACAAGGTGGCCCGCGGCATCGAGAAGAGCCCCTGGGTCGGCCTGTTCTGGTTCGAGAACTTCTTCAACGATCCCTACTTCTTCCGCCTGCTGCGCAATACCTTCACCATTTCCGGCCTGACCATCCTGTTCGGCTTCCCGGCCCCCATCCTGCTGGCCCTTTTGCTCAACGAGGTGCACAACAACAAGTTCAAGCGCACCGTGCAGACCATCACCTA
>JBJEUJ010000277.1:0-1754 GCA_051883775.1 Aristaeellaceae bacterium
AGCGCGAGTTTCCGAGCAGGCGACGCAGTTCGCCCGCGAGGGAAACGGCAGGTTCTGCGCACTGCAAGGGAAGCGAGCTCATCCGGCGAACTGTGCGGCACGCATGGGAAACGACCTCATCCGACCTCGCTGCGCTCGGCCACCTTCCCCAGAGGGGAAGGCTTCAGTCTGCGCTTCCGCCTTTTGACATAAAACGAGCCTGTTCCCGATGAATGGAACAGGCCCGTTTAATTTGGGCAATCAGGCGTTGACGTTCTCCCCCGCGCTCTGCTTCTCCACGGCGATGTGGCCGTCGCGCACCTTCAGGGTCACCGTGTCGCCCAGGGCGATGCGGCCCGCCAGCAGCTCCTCGGAGAGGGTGTCCTCCACCGTGCGCTGGATCACCCGGCGCAGGGGCCGCGCACCGTACTTCGCGTCGTAGCCTTCATCGGCCAGGTGGCGCAGAGCCTCCTCGTCCCAGGTCAGATGCACGTCACGCTCCTCCAGACGGCCCGCCACCTGGGCAAGCATCAGCCCCGCAATGGCCCGGATGTGCTCCTCGGTCAGGGGATGGAACACAATCAGCTCATCCACGCGATTGATGAACTCCGGCCGGAACAGCTCCTTCACCTGCTTCATCACCGCGTCCTTCATGGCCTCGTAGTTGGCCGCGTCCGCCATGGGCTTGGCGCCAAAGCCCATGCTCCGCCCGGCGCCGATCTCATGGGCCCCGGCGTTGCTGGTCATGACGATGATGGTGTTCTTGAAGGATACCACCCGGCCCGTGTTGTCCGTGAGCCGCCCGTCCTCCAGAATCTGCAGCAGGATGTTGAAGACCTCCGGGTGCGCCTTCTCCACCTCGTCCAGCAGCACCACGGAGTAGGGGCGGCGGCGCACAGCCTCCGTCAGCTGGCCGCCCTCCTCGTAGCCCACGTAGCCCGGGGGCGAGCCTACCAGGCGGGAGGTGGTATGCTTCTCCATGTACTCGCTCATGTCGATGCGGATCACGCAGTCCTCATCCCCGAACATGGCCTCGCCCAGGGCCCGGCACAGCTCGGTCTTGCCCACGCCCGTGGGCCCCAGGAAGATGAAGCTGCCAATGGGCCGCTTGGGATCCTTCAGCCCGGCACGGGCCCTGCGGATGGCCCGGCTCACTGCGCCCACAGCCTCCTCCTGCCCGATCACCCGCCCGTGGAGCACGTCCTCCAGGTGCAGCAGCCTGTCCGCCTCGCTCTGGGTCATCTTCTGGGCGGGAATGCCCGTCCAGCTGGCCACCACCGCGGCGATGTCATCCTCGGTGACCACGTCCTTGGCGGTGGACTGCTGCTGATTCCAGGCGGCGCGGCGGCGCTCGATGTCCTGGCGCAGGCACCGCTCCTGATCCCTGAGGGATGCGGCCTTCTCGAAGTCCTGATGGCTGATGGCGTCCTTCTTCTCGATGATGACGGCCTCCAGCTGCTTCTCCTGCTGCCGCACGTCCGGCGGGGCGGTGAAGGCCTCGATGCGCACCCGGGAGCAGGCCTCGTCCATCAGGTCGATGGCCTTGTCGGGCAGGTAGCGGTCGGCAATGTAGCGGTCGGAAAGGGTCACGGCGGCGCGGAGGGCCTCGTCGGTGATGCGCACCTTGTGGTGAGCCTCGTAGCGGTCCCGCAGACCGTGGAGAATGGCCAGGGCCTCCTCGGCGGTGGGTTCGCCCACCGTCACCGGCTGGAAGCGCCGTTCCAGGGCCGCGTCCTTCTCAATGTGCTTGCGGTATTCGTCCAGGGTGGTGGCGC
>JBJEUJ010000278.1:0-1753 GCA_051883775.1 Aristaeellaceae bacterium
GGGCAAGTATGAGGTCGTCACCCAGGTGAGCAGCCCCGCGCCCTCCTTTGTGCTGAATACCGCCGCCACAGGTACCCTGCAGCTGGAGATGGCCGGGGTGAACAATGCGGCGGTGACCCTGCGGGAGCTGCGGCTCTTCGGCGAGGGTGAGCTGCCGGAGGACGTGCGGGCCTTGCGCACCGGCGAAACCTCGGACATCCTGTACATGCTGCCCTCTGCGGAGGATGCGGATCTGGCGCAGGTGGCTGCCTGGACGGCCTCGGGCCGCACGGTGCAGTGCCTGATCCTGACCCCGGCGGAGGACGCCTCCACCCTGGCGGATGGCCTGTGGGACGCGGGGGTGGATCGCTACCCCATCTTCGGCACGATGAAAGCCGTGGCGGCGGACGCCACGGAGGCCCAGGTGAGCAAGGCCTGGCCGGCGGTGACGCTGAAAAAGCTGCTGGTGTCTGCCATCCGGTCCAGCCAGCCGCAGCTGGTGATGTACGGCGGCAGCGGCGCGGCGGGGGAGGCCCTGGCCTCTGCGCTGCCCGACGCCTTGATCAGCGCGCCGGACTACACCTATGAAATGGCGGACGGCGCGGCCAACGGCCTGTGGGCGGTGGAAAAGGCCTTCCCCGCGGACAGTGCGGAGGCCGCCGCTGCGCTGGAAGCCTGGACGGACGAGGGCGACGGGCTGCTGAGGCAGTACTGTGCCGACGTGTTCGCAAGCGCGCAGCACGGGACGTCCGATGACATTCCCTATCCCGACAATCGCCTGGAGGACGGCTATCTCCCCGAGGGCGAGTTCCTCTACGAGGATGGGGAGCAGGGGCTGTGGGCCTATGTGTCCTCGACCCTGCAGGTGGAGATCATCCGCTGGGAGCAGCCGGAGATTCCCCGCTGCTGGTTCGTCAGCGACATCCGCTTCAAGCCCGAGGCGGAGTCCATCCATCCCCAGGCGTATATCAATGCCTCCTTCCCTGGACAGATGATCTACCCCGAGACCCTGGCCCAGACGGCCCGGCTGGTCTTCGGCATCAACGGCGACTACTACATCTACCGGGAGGACAACAAGGCTACCGGCAATATCATCCGCAACCGGCAGGTGCTCTACAACTTCAGCCGCACCATGTCCTTCCCCAACCTGGACACCATGGCCCTGCGGGACGACGGCTCCATGTCCGTCTACGACGTGCAGGAGATCACCGCCGACGAGCTGCTGGCCCAGGGCGATGTGCATGACGCGCTGTCCTTCGGCCCGTGGCTGGTGCGGGACGGCCGCCTGCGGGTGTGGAACGGCAAGAACAGCGAGGCCGTGGAGCCCCGCAACGCCATCGGCATGGTGGAGCCCGGCCACTACAAGGTGGTGACGGTGGAGGGCCGCTTCAACAAGGGCGTGGGCCCCGCGGGCGTGTCGCTGAACATGCTGGGGCAGATGCTCTATGCCCAGGGGGTGCAGCAGGGCTTCAACCTGGACGGCGGCAACACGGCGGTGCTGATTTTCATGGGCAAGAAGCTGAACCGTACCGCCAGCAAGAGCGGCAATGGCGAGACGCAGCCCCGCAACATGTCCGAGCTGTTCGGCATCGGCACGTCGGAGCTGGTGCATACGGACAAGATGGACGTTCACTGACCGATGCGTGAAGGGGGAGAAACCCGATGAAAACCCGCATGCTGACGCTGCTGCTGGCGCTGTGCCTGCTGCTGCCCATGGGCGCCATGGGCGAGGATACGCTCTCCGGTATGCAGGCGGAGCTTGCCGCCCTGCCCG
>JBJEUJ010000279.1:0-1748 GCA_051883775.1 Aristaeellaceae bacterium
AGGATTCCGAGATTGAGCAGGGTCTGACCCCCGCCACCATCTGCATGGACGGCATTGCGGTGATTGTGAACCTGAACAATCCTGTGGACGATCTGACCCTGGAGCAGATCCGCACCATCTACGTCGGCGAAACCACCGACTGGAACGAGATTGCGGCGCGCTGATGCGCGCGCGTCAAAAAAGTGGCCTGCGGGCCACTTTTTTGAGTTTTGCACTCGCTCACTGGTCGGGGCACTTTGCGCCCCTCCCGGCCGTTCGCGAGTGTAAGGAAAGTTTTCCGCAGAGCGGAAAACGACCCGCCCCGGCGGCGGAGCCGCCGGATACGATGACAGTCGAAGGGGGCTTCGGCCCCCTTCGACGCATCCCCCGGGGTGCGGCGGCGCTGCGGCGCGCCATTTAAGGCGCTTCGCGGGATACCATTTGGGATCAGCCATGCCGTTGCGCGTTTCCCCGCGCGATGGCATTTTTCCTGTTCTTCCGTGACACCGGCGAGCCCGCGCGCTTTACATTCCCGCGCAAAACATGTATAATGGTGCCATCTGCACGCCCCTGCGCCTTTCGCCGGCAGCCAACGCACCGGACGAACCCACAGGCCCCCGGCGGGCAGAAATACATTCATCGTAGGGTATCCGCATCCGGAACCCGAACGGAGGTAATACTGTCATGGCACGCAAACAACTCAACAACCTCGTCCTGCTGGCGCTCTTTGTCGGCCTGATCTTCCTGCTGGGTCAGACCCCGCTGGGGCTGATTCCCCTGGGCTGGTGCAACGTGACGCTGCTGGTGATCCCCGTGGCCATCGGGACGATTTACATGGGCCTGAAGAGCGGCCTGGTACTGGGCCTGGCCTTCGGCGCAACGAGCATGGTCTCCGCGCTGATCAAGCCCTCCGTGCTGGTGGGCACGCTGATGGGCGCCTCCCCCCTGGCGGTGGTGGTGATGACCTTCCTGCCCCGGCTGTGCATCCCGCTGGTGATCTGGGGCGTATACAGCCTCCTGGCGAAGAAGCAGAAGCACCTGGCTGTGGCCGTGGCTGCCGCCTGCGGCTCCCTGACCAACACCATCCTGTACCTTGGCCTGATGCTGATTTTCTACATGATGGCGGGCATTGACAACACCGCCGTGCTGACGGCCATCGGCGCCACCGCCGGCGGCGCGGGCCCCTGCGAGGCCATTGCCGCCGCGCTGATCTGCCCGCCCATCCTCACCGCCCTGTGGCGCGTCCGCCGCCGGGCCTGATCCTTCTCCATCCCCGCATGCTCTCCGCCCGCAGCCTTTCTGCGGGCGGAGAACAGCATCGTCCCCCATCCCGTTCCAAGGAGGCTTTCCTTCCATGATCCTGACCCTGGACATCGGCAACACCAACATCAAGACCGCCCTGTTTGACGGCGAAAGCATGGTCAAGTACTGGCGCGTATCCACCAACAGGATGTATTCCTCCGACGAGTACGGCATTCTGTTCATGAACCTGTTCCAGCATGAAAAGGTGGATCCCGCCCAGGTGGAGGGCATTGTGATTTCCAGCGTGGTGCCCACCATCAACTTCACCATCGAGCATATGTGCCAGAATTACTTCGGTCTCTCGCCCATGCTGGTAGCCCCCGGCATCAGGACCGGCATCAACATCCGCTACGAGAATCCCCGGGAGCTGGGCAGCGACCGCATCGCCAATGCCGTGGCCGCCTACGCCGAATACGGCGGGCCCTGCATCTTCATCGACTTCGGCACCGCCACCACCTTCGGCGTGG
>JBJEUJ010000280.1:0-1733 GCA_051883775.1 Aristaeellaceae bacterium
CTCGGAATTCGGCATCTATCCCACCAGCGGCTATCCCATGCAGGAGCCCCGGTGCATGATGGCACAGGAAACCTTCCCGGGCTCCCTGGAGGGCATCCACGGCTATGTGGTCTATGACATGTATCATAACGCGTAAGCAGCCCGCCGCCTGAGGCCCGGCAGGAATCACCCTTCTCCCCGTCGAATACGTGTCCCATGCAGTACGGAAGAACGGAGGTTATCTTTGCATGAATATCGGGATTGTGGGTCTGGGGCTGATCGGCGGCTCCCTGGCCCGGACGGCCAAGCTGCACACATCCGCCACGGTCATCGGCTGCGACAGGGATCCCCAAACCATCCAGCAGGCCATCCTCATGGGCGCCATCGACCGGGAAATGGCCCCCGGCGATCTGGAAACGTGCGACATCGTGCTGGTGGCGCTGTACCCGGAGGCCATCGTCCGGTGGATTACCGATCACGCGGAGCAGTTCAGGGATGACGCGCTGGTCATCGACTGCGGCGGCGTGAAGCAGGTCATCTGCGACCAGCTGGCGCCCCTGGCCAAGGGCCGCCGGTGGCACTTCATCGGCGGGCATCCCATGGCGGGCCGGGAGCGTTCCGGCTTCAAGTACGCCCGGGACGACCTGTTCGACCATGCCAGCATGATCCTCACCCCCGTGGATGTGGAGCTGCCGGTATTGCAGCGGGCACGGGACTTCTTCATGGACATGGGCTTCCGGCGGGTGCAGTTCACCACGCCCCGCACCCATGACGAGATGATCGCCTACACCAGCCAGCTGGCCCACGTGGTATCCAGCGCGTATGTGAAGTGCCCCCTGGCCGGGCAGCACAAGGGCTTCTCCGCGGGGAGCTTCGCGGACATGACCCGCGTGGCCCGTCTGAGCGAGGACATGTGGACGGAGCTGTTCTTCGACAACCGGGAGGCCCTGCTGCCGGAGGTGGAGGGCCTGGTGGCCCGGCTGACAGAGTACCGGGACGCCCTGCGGGACAATGACCCTGAACGCATGCGCCAGCTGCTGCGCGAGGGCCGTGAAATCAAGGAGCGGCTGGAGGAAGGCTGATGGCAATCGTGGTGTCGGCCTGTCTTATGGGCAGGAAGTGCAAGTACAGCGGCGGGGACAACCTGTGCCCGGCGGTCAGGGATTATGTGGCCGGGCAGGAGGTGATCCCCGTCTGCCCGGAGACCCGCTGCGGCATGCCCGCGCCGCGGCCTCCGGTGGAAATGCGGGAGGGCCGGCTCATCGACTGCCACGGCCGTGATGTGGACGCGCTGTACCGCGAGGGTGTCGCGCTGACGATGGCAGACATCGCCGGGAAGGATGTTACCCTGGCGATTCTCCAGCCCCGCAGCCCCACCTGCGGCGTGCACGCGGTCTATGACGGCAGCTTCACGGGACGGCTGATCCCCGGCCGGGGCGTGCTGGCCCAGGCGCTGGTGGACAAGGGCATCCCCATCATGGACGCGGAGGATCTGATCCGGGCCGCCAAAGCAGAATAAATGCATCCGGGAGGCGCTATTCTCCCGGATTTTTTTGTTCAGCCTGTAACACATCTCCGGATCCCGCGACTAACGGATGCATAGGCCAATGCAGAAGCTGAAGGGAGGTTCGTCCGTGAATGATTTTGAGCAGGCATGCCAGGAGGAATACCAGACCGTGCGCCGGTTTCTCCTGCGCCTGACGGGGGACGAGGCCCTCAGCGAGGAGCTGACCCAGGAAACCTTCTACCAGGCC
>JBJEUJ010000281.1:0-2935 GCA_051883775.1 Aristaeellaceae bacterium
CGCGCTTCGCGTGCCGAGGCTACAGCAATACAATGTATACATTGTATTGCTTAGTCGGCCTTATGGCCTCCCTCAGTGTTAAGGAAGCGATTTTGCGGAGCAAAATCGCGCGAAGGCTGACGCGCATGTCGTCAGCCTTCGATTTCAGTCTGCCGACGGCAAGCAACTGAACCTTTTGATTGACTTTTTTCAGCCGCCCTTTTTCATGCATTACGCGCTCAGTCCACCCACAGCTCCATGTGCGTCCCGTTCCGGGTGTCCACCCGCAGCACGTCCGGGCAGGATGCGTCGTTCTCCCACTTGCTCACTGCCTGGGGCGTGACGCTCAGCTGCTCCGCCAGGGCCTCCTGGGTCATGCCCCTGCCGCGGCGCTTGCCGGCAATGTGCTGGCCCAGCGTCTGTTTTGTCATGGTTGTTTCCCCCTTTGTCTCCCGGATGGCTCCATGATACCATGCCTGATGGTTGCAGGGAAGCGACCGGCCTTCTATGCATCTCAATTGCCGGTTGAGGCTTCCGCGCAGAAAGCATTTGACGGACAGGATTTCGCGTGTATAATAAGAATGGAAAAGATTTTCATGCGGAAGGAGGCGGCCGGAATAGTGAAGCTGAGGATGCGCGATATTGCGCAGCGGGCCGGGGTATCGCCCGCCACGGTGAGCAACGCGCTGAACGGGCGCGGCGGCGTCAGCAAGGCGGTACAGGAGCAGATTATGACCATCGCCCGGGAGATGGGCTACCAGCCCAGCCGGGAGAGCCGCCGGATCGGCCAGCATGTGCGGCTGATCATGTACAAGTCCCACGGCATGGTGGTGGGCGACACCGCCTTCTTTGCCGAGCTGACGGAGAGCATCCAGCTGGAGTGCCGGCGGGTGGGGCTGGAGCTGCTCATCAGCCACCTGCACGCCCGGGAGGACGCTGACTGCGCCGAGCAGATCCGCTTCTTCGCCGCGGAGGAATGCGCAGGGATCATTCTCCTGGGCACGGAAATGAGCCCCGAGGAGCTGCACCAGTTCGACCATTTCCATTCCCCGCTGGTGGTGCTGGACAGCCTCTTCCGCTACGAGAACGTCCACTCCGTGGTCATCAACAACATGCAGGCCGGTTACCTGGCCGCTCAGGCCCTGTGCGAGGCGGGGCACCGGCACATCGGGCACATCACCAGCAGCATTTCCTTCAACAACATGAACGACCGCCTGGCAGGCTTCCGCGACGGGCTGGCCCGCTTCGGCCTGACCCTCCCGGAGGAGCAGCTCTGGCCGGTGCGTCCCTCCATCCCCGGGGCCTATGAGGACATGAAGCAGCTTATCGCCCAGCGGGGCAGCCTGCCGGAGGCCTTCTTCGCCGGGAACGACCTGATGGCCGTGGGCTGCATGCGCGCCATCACCGAGGCAGGCTACCGCATCCCAGAGGACGTGTCCATCATCGGCATGGACGATACCTCCGTCTGCCTGGCCTGCACCCCGCAGCTGAGCACCATCCACGTCTACAAGAAGGAGATGGGCTTCTACGTGGTGCAGACGCTGATGTCCCTGAAGGGCAACGATTCCCCCTACGCCATCAAGGCGGAAATCGGCGTCAGCGTGGTGATGCGGGATTCCATCCGCCGAAGAGATCCCGCCGCGCCGTAAATGAAAGCAAAAGCAGGCTCCCGTGCCTTTCAGCATACGGGAGCCTGCCTGTTTTTTTGGGGGATTGCGGGGCTCAGCCCTTGACCGCGCCCAGCATGGCGGACTGCACGAACAGGTTCTGGAACAGCAGATACACAATCAGCAGCGGGATGATGGACATGAGCAGGCCGGAGTACATGGCCTGATAGTTGGTGGCGTAGGTGCCGCTGAGGGAGCTGATCAGGGCGGTGACGGGCTGCTTCTGGGGGCTGAGGTACAGAACGCCGTTGAGCATGTTGTTCCACACATTGGGCAGGGTGATCGCCACGTAGGAGGCGAAGGGTGTGCCCATGTTGGGCAGCAGGATGTGCAGGAAGTAGGTCATGCGGTTGCCGCCGTCAATCTCCACGGACTCCCGCAACTCCTTGGGGATGGTGGCGATGTAGGAGGTGAAGATCATCACGGGCACTGCGCCGCCCTGGGCGCCCATGAGGATCAGCGCCATGTAGTGGTCGTACAGGCCCAGCTTGCGCACGATCATGTAGCAGGGCAGCATGGTCACGGTGGAGGGGATAATCATGGAGGCGATGTACAGGCTGTAGACCCGCCGGTGCCATTTCTTCTCGAAGCCCGCCAGCACCGAGCCGGTCATGATGGTCAGCATACCGCCCAGCATCAGCGTGCCGCCGGTGATGATGATGGTGTTGAACACCGAGCGGAGGAAGCCGTTCTGCAGGATGGTGTAGAAGCCGTTGTAGCGGATCAGCGGGCGGAGGTAGTCCTTGATCTTCTGCGGCTCAATGTCGTACTTCTCCGCAATCTGCTCCATGGTCATGTTGGGGTTGATGTAGCCCGACAGGCCCATCTCCTCCTTGAACTTCTGCAGATCCAGGTTGAAGTAGGTGGACATGTTGCCGTACTTGTAGTTCAGGCTGACCTCCTCCTCCGGGGGAATCCACAGGTGCAGCTGGGTGCTGTCCTTGGTGGAGACGAAGGAGCGGACAAAGAGGAAGTAGAACGGAATCAGGGTGATCACCACATAGATGATCAGAAACAGCGTGATGCACACGCGGATGACGGTTTTCCTGGTCTTGCTGGACTTCATACTGTCCGTGCTTTTCGACCGCTGCCTGGTGATGGTGGTCATGGCTGCATGATCTCCTTCCATGGATCGTTGGGTGCAGGGGGATGCCTTGTCAGACCTGCTTGGACCGCTGCCAGCGGATCAGCAGGAAGGCAATGCAGATCAGCGGCACAAAGACCGTCAGCGACATGGCCACGGACTGGGACAATCCGCCCATGAAGCCCTTGCGGTACACCAGCACGGA
>JBJEUJ010000281.1:3035-8467 GCA_051883775.1 Aristaeellaceae bacterium
TGGCCACGGACTGGGACAATCCGCCCATGAAGCCCTTGCGGTACACCAGCACGGAGAGGAACACGGCGCTGGCGTTGCCATACATGGCGCCCATGCCGAACAGCTCATCAATGAGGTTGAAGGAGCCGATCAGGCAGGTCACCGTGGCCATGACGATGGAGGGGATAATCTGCGGGATGTAGATATACCGCAGCTTCTGGACATAGTTGGCGCCGTCCACCACGGAGGCCTCGATGCTGTCGGTGGGAATGGACAACAGTCCCCCCAGGAAGAACGCCATATTCATGCCGGCATAGCGCCAGCCGGTGGTCAGCGGCAGCAGCCAGGTGACGGCTGCCTCCGTCTTGATGTCAATGGGAGAGGTGATCAGCCCCATGTGCTGCAATAGCAGATTCAGCGAGCCCGTGTCCCGGGAGAACAGCAGCGTCAGCAGCATGCCCGTGCCCAGGCCGGAAATCATGTAGGGCATGTAGATCACGGTGAAAAAGGGCTTCTTCAGCCTGGACTTGTACTCGAACATCAGCAGCGCCAGCGTCAGGCCGAAAACGTAAATGCTGGCGTAGTTCAAAACGGTAAAGCGGATGGTGCGCTTGAGCGCGGGGATGAACTCGGAAATGAAGGGCTCCTGGAAGATGGTCACGAAATTTTTCAGGCCGACGTAATTCACCTCATTGTCCAGGAAGCTGACCCGGTCCGTCAGCACAAGAGGGATGGCCACAAAGAACGGGACAATGGTGAACAGCACAAACAGCAGCAGCTGCGGCGCCACAAAAAGAATTTCCTGCAGGGTGTCTGCCCGCTTGCGCAGATTTTTGTTTTTCACGGCTGTCGGTTGCATGGAATACCTCCCGTTCATCAGGCGGACGCGGCTTTCGCCCGCAGGGACGATGGCAAGGCAGCCATCCAGGGTGGGTGACTGCCTTGCCAGGATTGATACGTCAGGAACGCTTACTCAAAGGTGTAATACTGCTCGAAGCGGCTCTGGCAGATGTCCATCAGCTGCTCGATGGTGATCTTGCCCTCGAAGTAGTCGCCGTAGTTGGTGGCCATGTCGTCGGCGGCGGTCACGTCCTGGCCGTCCTTGTTGCGGTAGGCGGCAGCCAGGTCACGGGGCCAGGGAGAGCCGTCAAACACGACGTTCTCGCCGAAGAAGCCTTCCTGGATGGGACGGATCACGCTGTTGTACTGGCTGCCCACCAGATCGGGAGAGCCCACGGAGGACATATCCATGGTGGTGACCTCGCCGAAGGCCTCGGCGCGGATCTTCACGATTTCGGGGCTGTTCCACCAGTTGAAGGCCTTCACGGCTTCCTCCTGGTTTTCGCCGTCCTTGTTGCAGGCGAAGAGCACGGTGCCCTTGGTGGCGGCGGCAGCGCCGTTGAGGATCACGCCGTCCTCATTGGCGGGGAAGCAGAAGCCGGCCAGCTGGGCGGTGGGGTCGATGGTCTCAACCTTGGTCCACAGCCAGGGGCCATGATAGGCCAGGATGGAGCGCTTGGCGGCGAAGCCGGCCTCGTAGTCGTTCTCCCAGGCGCGGGTCCACCACTTCTCAGGCAGGTAGCCCAGGTCGTACCACTCCTTCAGCTTCTCAAAGGCGGGCACGTAGGGGTTGTTCTCCAGGTCGTTCCAGGCGATCTTCTGGTTCAGCCACAGGTCGGCCAGGTCGTCCCGGGAGGCGCCCATGGCGATGGCCAGGTCGTCCAGCTCCTGGGAGAACACGCACCACAGATGCCAGCCGGCGTCCAGCGTGCAGGAATAGCCATTGGCGTCAGCGTACACCTTCAGGTCGGCCAGGAACTTGTCCAGGTCTTCCATGGAGCGCACGGTCTCGCGGGGGTTCAGGCCGGCGTCGTTCATGATGTCCTCATGATAGATGAAGCTGAAGGTCACGCCCGCGTAGGGGTACAGGCAGGGCATGAAGGAAGGATCGGTGCCGCAGGTGGTGGCGAAGTCGGTCTTGATGGACTCCGGCAGCAGATCCCAGTAGGCGTACTCGATGTCGTTGAGGTTCTGGTAGATTTCGTAGTTGTTCTTGTCAACGGTGGTGTACAGCTGCAGGTCGGGGGCATCGCCGGCGGCCACGCGGGTGTTGAAGGCAGCCTCGGTGTCCTCATTGACGGTGATCATGTTGATGGTCACATGAGGATTCTCCTCGGTGTACAGGGCCCAGATTTCCTGCTCCTGCGCCAGATACTCCGGCTGGGAGGCAACGATCTCCAGCGTCACGGGCTTGCTCTCCGCCAGGGCCGGAACGGCCAGCATGGACAGAAGCAGCGCGCAGGAGAGCAGGGCACACAACAGTTTCTTGGTCATGGAATTCCCTCCTTTTTTATACCATTCATGGCGATGCTGCCATGATCGGATTCACAGAGCATGAAAATACGGTTCAACAGCAAACAGCCCGGTTGCACTCCGGTCAGTCTTGTCTATATCATCCTTCATCCGCTGGAGCGGCATCCTGTAAACGCATCGGTGTATCCCAGTGGTTCATCACGCGCTAACAAGCATACATTCATTGTACCATAGTCTCCCGGTTTGTCAAGAATATTTCATAACTAAATTCAGCTAAATCCAGCTGAACTGTACTAAACAGTGTTTGTTTTGGTCGATAGAAGCATAAATCCGACATGCTTACTTCGGTTTGCTGGTAAATCCAGATGAATTCTATCTAAAATGGATATAAATATTTATCTGATATTTAGCTGCATAAAATTCAGCAAATCATTTGACGTTGCGGCGCGGGTCAGCTATAATGCAGGATAGAAGGAAGAACCGTTGAGCCCGCGGCATGAAAACGCAAAGGAGACCTGTCCATGCAGATCCGCAACCCCATCCTGCCGGGCTTCCACCCCGATCCCTGCGCGCTGCGCGTGGACGGAGCCTGGTACGTGGCCACCTCCACCTTTGAGTGGTACCCCGGGGTGGAAATCCACCGCTCCACCGACCTGGCCCACTGGACGCTGGTGGCCCGCCCCCTGACCGAGCCCCTGGTGGACATGGCCGGCGTGCCCAACTCCGGCGGCGTGTGGGCCCCCTGCCTGACCTGGGACCGGGGCGTCTGGTGGCTGGTATACTCCGTCACCCGCACCTTTGACGAGACCACCCAGGATACCGACAACTACGTCACCTGGGCGCGGGACCTGACGGGCCCCTGGGCGCCCCGGGTGCGCATCCACAGCGGGGGCTTCGACGCGTCCATGTTCCACGCCCCGGACGGCACCCACTGGATTGTGGGCATGCGCTGGAACAGCCGCGTGGAGCAGAATCACTTCGCGGGCATCTGGCTGCAGCAGTATGACCCGGACAAGCCCGGCCTGGTGGGGGAAGCGACATGCATCTTCCGCGGCACGGCCCTGGGGCTGACGGAGGGCCCGCACCTGTACCACATCGGCGGCTGGTACTACCTGATGGTGGCCGAGGGCGGCACCAGCACGGATCACGCGGTGACCGTGGCCCGCTCCCGGTATCTGGATCACGGCTATGAGGCGGATCCCCACGGCCCCATGCTGACATCCCGGGACAGGCCGGACTGGCCCATCCAGTACGCGGGCCACGGCTCCCTGGTGCAGGACGAGGACGGCCGGTGGTACCTGTTCCACCTGGGGGCGCGCAAGGCCCTCTTTGGCGGCTGGAGCGTGATGGGCCGGGAGACCTTCGTGCAGAACGTCGTCTGGCAGGAGGGCTGGCCGCGCCTTAAGCAGGGCGGCCACCTGCCCGCCGAGACCTTCGAGGCCCCGGGGGATACGCCGGAAGGGCCGCAGGAGCCGCTGTCCATCACCTTCCCAGACCCGCCGCTGCGCTTCGCCTCCCTGCGGGGGCCGCTGCAGGGCTCCATGACCGCCCGGCCCGGGTGGCTGCGGCTCTACGGGCAGGAGTCCATGCTGTCCCTCCACCGGCAGGCCATGGCGGGCACGCAGATCGACCGTGTGCCCTGCGTGTGCGAGACGGCGCTGGACTGTCATCCCACCCATTTTCTTCACGCGGCGGGGCTGAGCCTGTGGTACCATACCGCCAACTACTATGCCATGCTCGTCACCTGGGAGGAGGGCCTGGGCCGGTGCCTGCGCCTTGTGGGGCGGGACTGCCGCCGCACCCGGCTTCTGCATCCCATGCTCCCCCTACCGGAGGGGGAAATCACCCTGCGCATGACGCTCCTGCCCGACCATGTGACCTTCGCCTGGGCTGTGGGCGGCGCGTGGCACGAGCTTCCCGTGGATGACGCGCCCAGCCGCATCCTGTCCGACGAATATGCCAACCGAAGCGGCGACCAGGGCTTCACCGGGTGCTTCGCCACCCTGTGCTGCCAGGATCAGACCGGCGAGGGCTGGCCTGCCGATTTCCGCTATCTGACACTGAGCTGAAAGGGAGGAATACCCCATGACCCGTCAGGATTGCCGCCCGCTGGAAACCTATATCCAGGAGCATGTGGAAACGCTGCTCAAGCAGCCCCGCAGCTTCATCCATTATCCCTTCATCGACCCCGGCTCCGTTTACGACGGCAACGTCTGGGACTGGGACACCTTCTGGTCGGTGTACGGGCTGTTCAGCGTGTCGGAGCTGTTCCCGGAGGATCTGAACCAGCGGATTCTCGTCCATGCCGAGGGCAACGTGCGCAACTTCTTCGACCATCAGCAGCCCGACGGCTACATTCCCATGATGATCGAGGTGGCCGAGTGGCCCGAGCCCTACCTGGTGATGAAGCACAAGGAGGGCGTGCGCATGAACATGCACAAGCCCTTCCTGGCCAGCCAGATCGCGCTGATCTCCCGCAAGAAGCAGGACTGGGCATGGGCCCGGGCATTCGTGGAGCCCCTGGAGCGTTACTTCACGTACTACCAGACCTACTTCAACGACAACTGCGGGTTGTACGTCTGGCATGACGACATCATGATCGGCATGGACAACGACCCCGCCACCTTCGGCCGTCCCCACGACGCCACCGCCAACATTTTCCTCAACAGCTTCATGGTCATGGAGCTGCAGGCCATGGCGGATCTGCTGACCGCCCTGGGCCTCCCCTGCGACAGCTACGTAGCCCGCAGGCAGGCGCTGATCGAGGCCATCCAGCGGGAATGCTGGGATCCCCGGGATCAGTTCTTCTACTCCGTGGACGTGGACATCAAGACCCGGAAGTACGACTGGTTCCACCAGGGTCTGGGGGTATTCTGGAAGACGCTGCCCATCAAGGTGCGGGTATGGTCGGGCTTCCTGCCCATGCTGGCGGGCTTCGCCACCCCTGAGCAGGCCGCCGCGCTGGCCCGCCACGCCTTTGACGAAGGCACCTTCGCCAGCCCCTTTGGCGTATGCACCCTGGCCAAGGACGAGCGCATGTTCAACCTGTCCGCCACCATCAACCCCTCCAACTGGCTGGGGCCCATCTGGCTGGTGGCGAACTACGCGGTGTTCAAGGGGCTGATGAACTACGGCTACCG
>JBJEUJ010000282.1:0-1723 GCA_051883775.1 Aristaeellaceae bacterium
GGCCGCTACCGCCACCCCCACCCCCGCGCCCATCCTCCTGGAGGAGGAGGTGCTTGAGCCCCCTATGATGATTCAGAACGTGCTGGACATCGCCTATGGCGAGTGGAAGGCCCTGGACGGCAAGACCCTCAAGCAGTGCAACAAGTATACCGAGTGGCGCGGCAAGGGCGTCAGCTTCGGCTGGTGCGGCGGCTACATCACCTGGTGCATGCTGGAGGCCGGCGTGCCCATGGAGGAGCTGGAGTACTTCAAAAAAAACGCCGGCGAGGACGGCTTCTGCCCCGCCGAGGGCATCATGCACGTCAAGGAGGCCAGCGTGGGCAAGCTGCTGCGGGGCTATCAGCTGATGAACCGCACCACGCAGGTGCCGCAGAAGGGCTACATGCTGGTGTACGGCTGCTCCTACAACAAGACCATCCACATCGCCCTGGTGTACGACGTGGAGGAGCTGGGCGAGGGCCGCTACCGCATCACCACCCTGGAGGGCAACATGTCCAACCGGGTGAAGATGTACGTCCATGACTACGACATGAACGCCGGGGACTGGCAGAAGAACCTCTCCGCCGTGCCGGAAGGCGAGCGCACCGTGGAGGAATCCCCCGCCTTCGACTACACCGTGCCCTCCAGCAAGCCCAGCAGCTCCGCCTCCAAGAAGTCCCCCTACTATGTCAACTGCTTCCTGATGACCTGGGTGCCCGGCGACGAGCTGAACGACCTGACCACCCCCACCCCCGCGCCATAAGGAGCCTGCACCATGCCCGGCCTTGTGATCGCCGGCCCCAACGGCAGCGGCAAAACCACCCTGGGCCGATGCCTGGCGCAGCGGCTCTCCTGCCCGCACCTGGATGCGGAGGACTTCGCCTTCCTGCCCTCGAACAAGCCCTACAGCCGTCCCCGGCCCCGGGAGGAAGCCCGGGCCCTGCTCCGGGAAGCCATGCGGCAGCATCCGCGCTTTATCCTCACGGCCGTCAGCGGGGATTTCGGCCCGGAGGCTGACAGCCTGTACGCCGGAGCCCTGTGGCTGAACGCGCCCCTGGCCCTCCGCCTGGAGCGGGTGCGGCAGCGCAGCCTGCTTCAGCTGGGGCAGCGGGCCATGCCCGGCGGCGAATGGTACGGGCAGGAGGAAGCGTTCCTGCGGTTTGTCGCAGGCCGCAGCATGGATGCTGCCGAGGCCTTGCTGCGCCGATTGCGCTGCCCGGTGCTGCGCCTGGACGGCACCCTGCCCGTGGAGGAGGCGGCGACGGTATTGCGCTGGCTCCCGGAGGCGCTGCGCGCTTCCCCATGAAAGGAGTGTCCCTTTGGACGTACGCTACACGGATCCCGGCTTTGCCTATTCCATCGACAGCATTTTCCTCTTCCAGACGGAGGGCGAAACGCCCTTCTGGACGGACTCCCTGTACTACTTCTACCCCCAGCTGGACAGGGCGCGCATGGCAGCCCTCTCCCCGGCGGATCGCAGGGCGTATGTCACCGATGCCCTGCGCGGCGTGTATGACCAGCTTCAGCCGGAGCTGGCCCGCAAGGCGGAGGCCTATACCGTCCACTGGCAGGCCCACCGCCCCCAGGTGGAGGCGGCCTTCTCCGAAGCCTTTGAGACGGACACGCGCCTGCTTTTCAACGACCTGCGGGGCCGCATCACGCTGAACCCCGTGAGTCCGCGCTTTCTGCGGGAGCATACCTTCGACGTGTTCCACCTCAACAGCGAGCGGGGCGCGCTGGGCGT
>JBJEUJ010000283.1:0-8369 GCA_051883775.1 Aristaeellaceae bacterium
TTGCTGGAGTCGGACAGCACGCCCTCCAGGTTGATGACGGTCAGGTCGTCCTCGGCGAAGAAATCCCGCACGTTGGCGAAGAAATACTCGTAGCCCTGGTTGGCAGCCATGGTGTCGAAGGAATAATCCTTGGTGCGCTTCTTCTCCTCGCTGCCCAGGGTCACGTCGCCGGTGAAGGTGATGGTGACGGTCTTGTCGGCCAGGGCGGCGGTGGGGGCCAGGAGCATCAGGCACAGCAGCAGGCAGAAACAACGGCGCATAAGCGGTCCCTCCCGTTAGAAATCATTGGCTATTATACCACAGGAGGACCAGCTTTGGCTACCCCTTCACGCCTCGTCCCGGTGAATGTTACAATACTGCCGCATGGCCCGGGCCAGGAAGCTGGCGGTGCCGTTGCCCGCAGCCTGGTCAATATTACGGGTGAAGTCGCCGCCGCCGTCGTACATGTCTGCCAGGTAGCGCAGGATGGGGATGGTGCAGGTGTAGAAGTGCTCGTTGAGGAAGTCCCGCAGCTGCTGTACCATGGCCTGAGCCTCCTCGCAGGCGGGGTCGATCCGGCGGCGCTGGCCGAAGGCGACCAGCATGTCCATCAGCTGCTGCTCCAGGCTGGCGTCCTCCTCGGCGGTGCGGCCGGCGTGCTTCTGCTCGAATTCCTTGTAGGCGGGGGTGTTGCCCCAGGCGGCCTTGGCCTGGGCGGCGTAGTCGTCCAGCTTGCGGGTGTCGAAGGCGTCGAAGTTCATGCTCATGTTGTTCAATCCTTTCAGCTTCATGCCCCGGGCCAGGAGGATCAGGTTGTCCAGGTGCTCCCGGCGCATGGTCAGCAGGGTGATCTGCGTTTCCAGGGCCTGCATGGGGTCGAAGCCCGGGGTGTCCAGGATGCGGCGGATGTCCGCCAGAGGGAATTCCAGCTCCCGGTACAAAAGGATGGTGTGCAAACGCTTCAGCGCATCCTCGTCGTAGAGCCGGTAGCCTGCCTCCGTCGCGGCGCAGGGGCGCAGCAGGCCGATGCGGTCGTAGTGCCGCAGGGTGCGCACGCTCAGGTGGGAGATGCGGCTGACTTCACCGATGGTCATCATGGCGGCGGCCTCCTTTCATGCCCATGATAAAGCATGACGCAGCGTCAGGGTCAACCCCCTCGGGCAAAAAAATTCCCCGGACGTATTGCGCCCGGGGAAGGGGAGAATCAGTAGTTTTCCATCTGCATCATCTGGATGATGCGGTCCAGCTCGCGGATGAACTGCTCCGCGCCGATCTGCTCATCCATGTAGCGCTGCATGAGCTTGGAGGCCTCGTTGGCCCCATCGGTGGAGGAAGAGAGGAAGTCCGCGCTGTCGGCCACAATCAGCCGTGGCGCCAGCTCCCGGTAGGCGGCGATGTCCTCCTCGGAGACGGCCCAGCGGCGGGCCTCCGTGTCCGCCAGCTCCTCCCGCATCCAGGTCAGGTTTTCCTCGTACATGGCCTTGTCAGCCTCGTCAGCCTCGGCCAGGGCGGCCTCCATGCTGGCGATGGACTTCTGGATGCTCTCCAGGTTCTGCTGGTAGTACATGTACTCCATGGGCTCGTTCACGTCCGGCAGCAGGGCGATCTGCTCGTCCAGGGACATGTGCTCGGCGTAGAACTCCAGCCACAGGATGGCCAGATCCAGGTTCGGGCTGTTGGGGTTGACGAAGCTCACGGCCATGCTGACGGAAATGTAGGGCTCGCTGCCGTCCGTCAGGGACAGCTGCATGGGCACACCGTCCCACCGGGGATCATGGCCGTAGCGCTGGGGCAGGGGATCGGCGTAGGTGTTGAACAGCTGGTTGGATCCGTCCGAATCGGAGTAGTAGACCACGCCCACACTGCTGTCCACCTCCTGGGAAATCTCCTGCAGGGTGGAGCGCAGCTGCTCCCACTTGGTCAGGATGGCGCGCATCTCCGGGGTGTTGAAGGTCAGCGGCTCCCCGGCGGCGGCACAGTCCACCACACGCTGGTTAAAGATCAGGCTGAACACCTGCTGATCCAGGTTGTACACATAGTCGCCAAAGAGGGTGATTTCCGGGTACTCCTCGGCGTAGTCCTCCTGCCACATGAGGATGAAGTCCATCAGCCCCTCAATGCTGGTGGGCAGGTCGTCCACCGTCAGGCCCACCTTCTCCAGCGCGGCGGGGAAGTAGCCCATGCAGCTGGCCGATACCTGCAGGGGGAAGGCGACCAGCTTGCCCTCGCTATTGTAGAGCATGCGGCTGAACTGGGGGTACATGCGGGCGGCAAAGTCCGTCAGCGCCTGGCTGGAGGACAGATCCGCCACATAGCCCTTGTCCCGCAGGGAGGTGAAGGCCCCGTTGGGCAGAAACATGGTGTACACGTCCGCGCTGTTGCCGCCGGAGAGCATCTCCTGGCTGATACCCTCCGCCGTGTAGGCGTAGGACTCAGGCTCGGTCACGGCGATCTCCGGGTGTGCCTTGCAGAAGGCGTAGAGGATGTCGCTGTCGCCATAGTTGACCAGCCGCAGCACGCGGGTGGGCAGATTGGCGGGGTCGGTGGAGGTGGAGGCGATGTACTCCCCGTCATTGGCCCAGTTGCCGCACAGGTACTGCCCCTCAACCACCGCGCAGATTTCCGCGTTGACGTTGGGCAGCAGATACCCGCACAGCTCCGCCTGCGCCATGCCGCTGCGGTAGCGCATCAGCTGCGTGCCGGTCACCGTGTACAGGTAACCGGTGGCGTCGTCCCAGGTCAGGCCGGTAACATTGCTGCCTTCCAGCGTAGCCAGGGTGGTGAGGGCGGCGGTGTCCGTGTCCACCGCGACCAGGGCGGGCGGGGCCTCGTAGTTGCTCCAGTCCCGGTACAGGCCCACAAGGCCGTCAGGGGTCATGGCCAGGCCGCAGAGGTAATCCTGGGTCAGCCGGGTGGCGGAGCCGTCCGTCAGGCTGATTTTGATCAGCTGGTTGTTGCCCCAGTCCTGGGTCGTATCATAGTCGAAAAGCAGCACGTAGAGATATTCCCCGTCGCAGGCCATGCCGTAGAACTGGGGCCAGCTGTCCTCACCCAGGCCCAGATCCACATCCAGGGCCTTGGCAGGCGTGGCGAGGTTGCCGCCTTCATCCTCCCGGGCGGTGTAGAGCGCGTAGGGGGATGCGCCGTCCTCGCTCATGTAGGAACGCGTCAGCATGTACAGCGTACCGTCATGGGCAGTCAGCATGGATACTTCGCTGTTCAGCTCGCCGAAGTCCAGCACGGACAGCCAGCCATCCTCTGTCTGGCGGAGCAGGCCGTTGCCCATGCTGGTGTAGGCAGAAACGTACAGATGGTCGTTCAGGGCGGCCATGGCGGAAGGCGTGTTGTCCAGGGTGATGAGGTCGGACGCGTCCGCCGGCGCATCCTCCGCCAGGGCGGCGCAGCACAGCAGGCACAGCGCAGCCAGCAGGGACAGTATGCGTTTGAGCAAGGTTCATTCTCCTTTACATCATCAATAAGGCTCCACCTATATAGACGGATGAAAGGCACAAAATGTTACATGAGAATGGGATGAAATTGCTCAGGTTGGCTCAATGATGAAGGCCACCTGGGGCAGGGCGCGCATGAGACCCGCCACAAAGGCGCTGCTGCCATCCCGGGCCTGGCCCAGCACCAGGCGGGTCACAGCCCGCTCCCGGCAGAAGGCGCAGATGGCCTTGTGGGCGTCGTGAGCGTGGAGCATGGTCATCTCTGCCCCCACCTCGCAGGAGAGGCGGTAGAGGTCGTCCAGGGCCTGCACCACCGCGGGGTTGGTCAGGGTGTTCAGCCCGCTGCCGGACACGGACAGCACCAGCAGCGCCGCGCCGTGCTCCCGGGCAACCTCCGCGCCCTTGTGGATCAGCCGGGCGCTGGACTTCTGCCCGGTGACGCAGACCAGCACAGTTTCCGCCATGGCACAGGGCTCCTTTCTGCCGTCGGGAATCAGATGGCCTCCAGGGACACCACCGCACGGTCGTGGAACACCACGTGCAGCTTCTGTCCGGGGATCAGGTCGGGGAAGGGCTTGAGCACGTCGAAGTAGAAGATGCGCTCGTAGGGCTTGTCGTTATCGTCATGGTCATGGTCGATGACGGTGACCGTGCGGCACATAACGCCGTCCACCGGCTCCGCGTCAGGGGTGATGGACTGATAATAGCACTCCGTCTCCCGGACGCGGCCGTGCAGGGCCTCGCGCAGGAACTTCTGATACCGGTGCAGCGGGCGGATGAACAGGTCGTACCCGGCGATGAGCAGCGCGCCGATGAGCACGGTCAGCAGCGTGGTCAGCCACTCGATGCGCACCACCAGGGAGGCGATCAGGCCGATGAGCAGCAGGGTGCAGGGAATGCCCAGCACCAGC
This sequence comes from Aristaeellaceae bacterium, assembly GCA_051883775.1. GTDB lineage: Bacteria > Bacillota > Clostridia > Christensenellales > Aristaeellaceae > UBA11524. The sequence continues at coordinate 4,340 of JBJEUJ010000283.1, forward strand.
CAGCGCTTCTTCTGCTGGGCGATAATGGCGGACAGGTCTTGTTCGGTATACAAGGTGGAATCCTCCTTTTTCGGGCGTATGGTTCTCTGTATTCTATTATCCTGCAAAAACCGGCGCAGGTCAAGGGCTGATTGTACATCCGCCGCGTCCGCGACGCCTCCCTGTCGCCTTTTTGGCCCGAGAATGCAGGGCTTTCCGGCAAACATGAATAAAGTGTAAATTGCGCGCGACTTGTGCCGAAGGGTGCAAATGTGATACAATAACCCATACGCTTCTTGCTCGGGAGGATTCGCTGTGAAGGAAAAGAGGAGCCAGACGCCCGGCCTGTCGCTGACGTCGCTGCATGGCCTGTACGACTACATCTACTGCATGATGGCCAGCAGCATCCTGGCGGCGCTGCCGATATTCGGCGGAGCGCTGTTCATGTGCGGACAGGTGGCGTCCGTGTTTTTTTCGACGTATGCGGGGCCGGCCAGGGCCTTCCTGCCCAGGGCTGCCCGCCGGTGGCAGACCGCGCTGCTGGCGCTGCTGCTTCTCATCAGCCTGTGCGTGGTGGTGCTGTATCCCATCGCCATTGACAGCCCGCGGATGTGGATGGTCTTTGCCCTGGTGCTGCTGGTGATGCTCCGGGACGAGGCCTCCCGGCGGCTTATCCGCCTGAAGAGGACCGGCAGGCTTACGGCGCAGCGCATGGCCGCGTGGCTTGCGGCGGTACAGCTGGCCCTGCTGGCCATCGTGGCATGGATTCTGATGTACAACCTGGGCGGCGTGGAGGCCTGGCAGATGCTGGCGGGGTATGCCCTGTGCAGCGGCATGGCCTGCTACTGCATGCTCAGGGATCGCTCCGCCCTGGACGCCGCGCCGCCCATGGAGGCGGAGCAGGCCCGGCAGATGAGTGAGACGCTCCGCTCCGCCAACGCCTATCAAACCTATGAGACACTGTCCACCCTTATTCTTGCGGCCCTGGTGATGACGCTGATCGTCATGCACACGTTCCTGGCGGTGACGGCGGAGCAGCTGCTGCGCCGGATGATCCTGGCGGTGGCCACCATGCTCATCAGCCGGGAGGCGGCGGAGGCGCTGCTTAGGTGGCGCGAAAAGCGTCGCCGCACAGACCCCACCAACCTGCTGCTTGTGGGGCTGTTCCTGTGGCTGTACGCGCTGATCCTCTTTGCCCGAACCCTCCGGGGTGATGCGCTGCGGATGGTCAGCGTGTATGTGGACCTGGCCATGTGCTCCGCCGGGGGCGGCCTGTGCCTGACCTGCCTGGCCCGCATGGAGAAGAGCATGGCGCAGGTGGCGCAGTTTGCAGCCGGGGGCGAGACGGCGGGCTACGGCCCGCTGCGGGCGGCACAGCGGAAGCTGGCGCTGCTCCTGGGAGAAATGCTGGCCCTGGCCGCGCTGACGGCCCTGTGCTTCATCGGCGGGCAGGCGCTGCCCCGGGATGTGCGGCAGCTGGCGGACAGCTTTCAGCCGGTGATGGTGCTGCCCGCGCTGCTGACGGTGCTGGCGGCGCTGCTGTCGGTGCTGCGCTTCCCCCTGAGCAACCGCTGGCTGGACAAGCTGGCCCGGTTCCTTCGCCTGAGGGAGGAGGGCGGCGACAACCCCGCCCTGGAGAAGCAGCTTCAAAATGTGGTGGTCAAGCCCCACCGCCAGCCCTTCGGCACGCGGATGCTGATGGCGGTGCTGCGGCCGCTCTTCCGCCATGAGCTGAAGGGCGCGGAGAACATCGTCCCCGATGTGAACAACCCCATTGTGTTCCTCTGCAACCACGGGGAAATCTACGGCCCTGTGGCCAGCATGCTCTGCATGCCGGTGCCTGTCCGCCCCTGGGTCATCAGCGAAATGGCCGTCAGCAAGGAGGAGGTCAGCGCCTATGTGTACAAGTACACCTTCGGGCCTGCGACCTGGCTTGGCCCCCTGCGCTGGCCCCTGGCCAGGCTGGTGGGGCCCATCTCCGTCTGGGGCATGAACCAGCTGGAATGCATCCCTGTTTTCCGCAACAAGCCCCGGGAGCTGATGACCACCTTCCGCACCTCGGTGGAGGCCCTGCAGGCGGGGGACAACATCCTCATTTTCCCGGAGAACCCCGACGCTGACCGGGAGCATCCTGGCTATGAGCACGGGGGCACGGGTGAATTGTACCGGGGCTTCGTCATGCTGGCGCAGGTGTACTACAACCGCACCGGCAAGCGTTGCCGCTTCCTGCCCATGTACGCCCACAAGGGCATGCGTACCCTCAGCTTCGGCACGGAGATTGTGTTTGATCCCGACAACGACCCCATCCGCGAGCGTGACCGTGTGGTGGAGAAAGCCCATGCGCAGATGACGGCCCTGGCCGAGCGGGAGGACGCGCTCTACCAGGCGGAGCACGGCGCTGACAAGCACACCCCGGCCCGGTGACCCTGCCGGACGGAATCATGAACGGCCGCACAACAGGCTGCAAGGTCTGCTGCGCGGCCTTTTCATTTGGCGATGGACGACCGTGCATGCCTCGGCTTGCCTGAGGGGCTCACCCCAAGGTCGCCCGCGCGGCACGCACCGGCGGGGCTGGCAGCAAGAAAGCCATGAATCATGATTCATGGCTTTCTTTGGGGGACAGGGTTCTGTTATTCAGCGCGGAGTGTGACAGGGCCCAGCAGGCCTGTGGGCTCCATCGGCAGGCTCATGCTGTAGGCATCCCGCATTTGGTTGCCCAGGGTGTTCATCACATGAATCTCCAGCAGGTTCTCTCCGGGATGGAGCATGGCCCCCTCCGCCCGGAAAGCATAGGGCGGCGCGATGCGGACGCCGGCTTCCGTACCGTTGATGAAAACCTGCGCCGTTTCATAGACCTGCCCCAGGTCGAGCTCCAGGCGCGTTTCCCCTTCATCCAGCAGGAACTCCTTCCGGTAGATCATCGTGCCGGAGAAATGCGGGAACAGCCCGGGGGCGCAGAGGCTTGCAAGCTGCGGAAGCGTCCTGTCGGCCAGGGGTTCCGTCTGTCCGGCGGGAATCATGGTCAGCCGCCATGCGCCCTCCAGGGTCTGCTGGCGGGCGTCCTCCCGCAGGCGGGGGCGAAGGCCGCCGTCCGCTGCTGTGGTCAGGATCATCATCTGATAGGGGGTCAGATGCACATGAACCTGCCCCGCATGCTGCTCTGCCGCCAGCATGTCGTTGGTCCAGGGATCATACCAGCGCACCTGCTCCCCGAGCGGGGTGCGCAGCTGACAGTCGATGTCATGCAACGGATCCTCGTTGAACAGCAGAAGCAGCTCGCCGTCCTCATGGGCGTAATGGTAGTAGCGCAGATAGGGCTGCGGGCTGTCGCAGACAAGCTCCGCCAGATGCATGGCGCGCAGCGTATCCACCAGCTGCTCCCCGGGCACCACCCGTCCGCCGGTGGCCGCAGGGGACGGCAGGCCGCCGTTTGCGGGATCCACCTGCTCTGGCTCCGCATCCAGGAACAGCACCGGCACGCCCGCTGCGGCAGCACGGCGGCACCAGGAGCACAGCCGGGCGCTCATGCACCTTCGCCTGCTGACCACCAGCGCGCCCATGCTTTCCTGCCCCACAGTGAAGCGGCCGCCGTCCATAGGCGCGTCCACCAGCACGTCCCCGGGGACAATCTCATAATCAATCTGCGCGCGGTTCAGCGCCAGGCATACCTCCTCCAGCGGCTGGGCTTCTGCATCCATCCACTCGCCCTCCGCGCTGTACAAAAGCGCCACGCAGGGGATATGCCGTCCCCCCGTGATCAGGTGGCTGACGCGGTTCATGTATCCCATCAGCTCCCTGAAATAGGGATACTGCGGGTTGTTGCCGTCCGCATAGAAGTGGGGCGGACAGTCGGGGTCGGGGAAGGCGCTCAGGGTGAAGGCGTGGGGCACAAACACGTTCACCCCGCGCACCAGCATGTGATCGGCCAGCCACTTCATCATCTTCAGCCCTTCGGACCAGCCGTAGGCGCCGAAGATTTCGCACATGGTCAGGCCATGCTTCTTGGGATCCATGTGGCCCAGGGAGGTTCCCAGCTTGGCCAGCAGGTTGT
>JBJEUJ010000284.1:0-2955 GCA_051883775.1 Aristaeellaceae bacterium
ATTCATGGGCGCCGATGGGGTTGAAGTAGCGCAGCAGCACCACGCTCCACTCAGGGTCGGCGGTCACCACGCCCTCCAGGATCTTCTCGATCATGTACTTGGTCCAGCCGTAGGGATTGGTGCAGCCCTTGCAGAACATGTCCTCCCGCAGAGGCACCTCGTCCGGCACGCCGTAGACGGTGGCGGAGGAGGAGAACACCAGCCGCTTGCAGCCGTGGGCCGCCATGACCTCGCACAGGGTCAGGGTGGAGTCCAGGTTGTTGCGGTAGTAGGCCAGGGGAATGCGCACGGACTCGCCCACGGCCTTCAGGCCGGCGAAATGAATCACCGCGTCGAAGCTGTTCTCGTCAAAGATGCGGTTCATGGCGTCCTTGTCGCACACGTCCGCCTCGTAGGCCTTCACGGTGCGGCCCGCGATTTCCTCCACCCGGCGCAGCGCCTCGGGCTGGCTGTTCACATAGTTGTCAACGACCACCACATTGTGGCCCGCAGCCATCAGTTCCACACAGGTATGGGTGCCGATGAAGCCGGCGCCGCCGGTACACAGAATGTTCATGGGCTTCTCCTCCTTGATGATCGGGCGGCGGCAGGGCCGCCGGGTTGCCTATGGCTCTATTGTACAAAAAACCCTCCCCTTTGGCAATAGCCGCAGGGGAATCGGGGGAAAATTTCACAGCGCTTCGGGATAGTCTCCCTGCTCGTGGAGACGGCGCAGCTCCGCCATGACGCAGGGCTTGTCCTCCTTGTAGGTCACGCCGAACCACACCGCGTGGGTGGACAGCACCGTCACCTTCAGGCCGTCCTTGTGCATCAGGCAGTCAATCAGCGTGGGCAGGGCGTATTCCTTGGTCATGGGGTCGCGGGAGGCATCCTGCAGGAAGGCCGTCAGCTCCCGCTCCGCCGCCGTGAAGAACCAGGGCGTCAGGCCCCAGAAGTTCATGGACACCAGCGCGTCGGGATCCAGCAGCCGCCCCTCGGGGTCGCCGGAGAAGTCCCGGATGGTGCCGTCCGCGCAGGGCTTGATCTTGTAGGTTTCCGTCACCCCGGCCAGGCAGCCGTTTTCGTCCTGGGCGCACACGCCCCGGGTCACCGAGCCGTTGGCGGAGACGGTATTGCGCAGGTAGTAGGCCACCATGGACGCGGCCACGGTCTGCCCCTGCATGGCCCGCAGGCTCCCCGCCATGGCCTGGAAGGCGTCCTTGCCGTAGTAATCATCAGCGTTGATGACGGCGAAGGGCTCGTGAATCACGTCCCGGGCCGCCAGCACCGCATGCACCGTGCCGTAGGGCTTGGTACGGCCCTCCGGCGGCTGGAAGCCCCCGGGCAGCGAGTCGTATTCCTGAAAGACGTAGGCCACCTCGCACCGGCGGGCGATCTTGTCCCCCACCAGCTCCCGGAAGGTATCGGCCATGGCCCGCTTGATGACGAACACAACCTTGTCAAAGCCGGCCTCCAGCGCATCGTAGATGGAGTATTCCAGCAGAATCTCTCCATTGGGCCCGATCCTGTCGATCTGCTTGTTGCCCCCGTAGCGGGAACCCAGCCCCGCAGCCATGATCAGCAAGGTAGTTTTCATCGTATTGCCTCCTTATTGTGTTCTGCGCCCCACGCCTCACGCGCTGACGCTGTCGTTCTCCTTCTTTTCCCCGGTATCCGCCTCAAAGCCCTCGGTGCTGTCATTCTTGAAGAACACCGTCAGGGTGCGGAACATGAGCTTCACATCCAGCCACAGCGAGAAGCTCTCGATGTACATCATGTCCAGCATCAGCTTGTCCTCGGGGGTGGTGTTGTAGCGGCCCTCGATCTGCGCATAGCCGGTGAGACCGGCCTTCATCTTTTCCCGGTAGGCAAAGTCGGGCAGCTGGGCCTTGTACTTCTCCACATTTTCCAGCATCTCCGGCCGGGGGCCCACCACGGTCATCTCGCCCTTGAGAATGTTCCAGAACTGGGGCAGCTCGTCCAGGCGGAAGCGCCGCAGGAACCGTCCCACCTTCGTGATGCGCTGATCGTCCCGGGTGACGGAGGTCTGATGCTCCTTCATGGAGTCGATCACGCTCATGGTGCGGAACTTGCAGATGGCAAAGGTGCGGCCGTTGACGGTCATGCGCAGCTGCCGGAAGATCACCGGCCCGCCGTCCTCCAGGCGGATGGCGATGGCGATGAGCAGCAGAAGCGGTGAAAAGCCTACCAGCACCACCAGGGAAATGCCGATGTCCATCATCCGCTTGAGCATCCGCTGGCCCAGGGTGATCTTGCCGAACTCCATCTCCAGGAAGGGCGCGTCGTCCACCACAATCTGCCGGGCGTTGGAGAGCATGATGTCCTGCAGCGCCGCCTGGCTGATCACGTCCCTGCGCTGGTTGTAGCAGCAGCGCAGCAGGTGCATCTTGGCGTCCTCGGGCATGGTGGCCATAAAGACCACCTCACACCGGGCAATCTTCTCCTCCACATCCGGCGCGTCCCACAGCGCCACGTCCGTCACCTTCCACTGCAGGGCGTAGCGGCCGATCTTCCGGCGCAGGCGGGCCTCCTGCTCCTTTTCACCCAGGATCAGCAGGCAGTTCTTGGGCGGGTTGATGGTGAAATACACGCCGTTGCCCAGCCGCACCCAGAACACAATCAGCAGCACCTGCGCCAGCATGCACAAAAGCAGCCACGGAAAATCCTCGCCAAAGAGAATCAGCGTGGGATTCTTGTTCTCGTTGACGTTCATGATCTGCAGCTGCAGATACGTCACCAGATCCGTGGCCATGATGGCCAGGGACATGGAGGAAATCACCGGCTTGCTCTTCTTCTTGCCCACGGCATAGCCGCCATAGACCGCGTGCATGGCCATGGACATGGCCACGTAGGTCACCAGCGTCGTACCCAGGGTACGGGAGGGATGCGCCAGCTGCCAGTTGTTCACCGACATCAGGCCGAAGAACAACAGCGCCAGGCACCCGTACACCATCA
>JBJEUJ010000284.1:3055-8348 GCA_051883775.1 Aristaeellaceae bacterium
TCCTCATGCAGGGCGATGGACTGGTACTTGTCCCCCTGGAGCAGCCCCTCCTCCACAATGGCGAAATGGTGGTACACATAGCGGAACATGGTCTCCTGCTTCAGGTAGGCGATGCGGCCCCGCCGCCGCTCAGGCCTGGTCACCCGCTTCCAGTCCTGCTCCCCCTGGGGCACGTTGTGCCAGTAGATGTTGTACATCTGCGCCCAGTCGAAGGTATCCTCCTTCTCCGGCCAGGAGGCCAGCAGCGGATGCAGCGGCCCCATGAAGGCTTCCGGCCGGAAGGTCTCCCCCAGCGCCTCATAGTACAAGAACAGCTGCCGCCCGAAGTAGTACAGCGCGGCGGTCATCATCCGTCCCTCGGCAATCATGGCCCGGGCGCTCTCCGCGCACTGCTTCATCAAGGGCTCAATCTGCGCAGGGTCGTCCGTCTCCAGGCGCCCCCGGTAATGGCAGCGGTATACGGCGCGATTCTCCATTTATGCTTCCTCCCATTCCACATGCGCATGGCGGCAGTTTTCCAGCTCCGTCAGCGTGCCGTCCCAGGGCTCGTTCTCCCCCACAAAGCGCACGCTGCTGTCCCGCAGGCGCAGCCCGTCCACGCTCCGGGCGTACAGGGCGGGAATCCGGTGCGGGTAGATGTGCCGGGCGGAGGGCTGCTCGTCAAACAGGCCGCCGGGCTGGGTGCCCTGCTTCTCCAGCGTCAGGTCCAGGTCGGACAGGCGGACGTTCTTGATCATGCAGTCCTCCTCGCCCGCCAGAAACACGCAGCTCTCGCACTTCAAATAGATATGGTCAAAGCTGATATTGCGGATCACCCCGGGGAAGGAGTCCGGCTTGCCCTGGCGGCGGGTGGCGCTGACGAACACCGGCTCGCCCTTGCCCCACCAGCCCGGCGCGCCGGGAATGGCGTAGCGGTCGGCATAGCGGCGCACGGCACCGGTCAGGTGATGGATGTGGATGTTCTCCACCACGCCGCCGTCCCGCACCCACACGCCGATGCCCCTGGAGCAGTCCTCCACCACGCAGTCGCTGAGGATCACGTTGCGGATAACGCCGTGGGTCTCCGTGCCGATCTTCAGCGCGGAATCCCTGGAATGCAGCACGCAGTTCGTGATGGTCACGTTCTCGCAGGGCCCGTAGCGGCGGGCCATGGGCTTGGTGGTCTTGAGGACGATGGCGTCGTCCCCCGTGCGGACAATGCAGTCGGAAATGACCACATCCTGGCAGCAGTCCGGGTCGATGCCGTCGTTGTTGGCACCCCGGTCGTCGTTGAGGATCATGATGTTGGAAATCCGCACGTGCCGGCAGCCCGCCATGTGCAGCGTCCAGAAGGCCGCGTCCTTGAGCGTCACGTCCTTCACCACAAAGTTCGTCACCGCCTCAAAGAGCATCATCCTCGGGCGGAAGGCCGTGCAGACCTTGGGGCACTCGTGGAAACCGTTGTCCTCGTTCAGGTCGAGGAACACCTTGTCCCCCTGCCCGTCGATCACGCCCAGGCCGGAGATGGTCACGTTGCAGGCGTCCTTCGCCCCCAGGAAGAAGCCGCCGTCCCAGCCGGTGTCCTTGTTGTCGTCCTCCTCACCCGCCGGGAAGGGGGAGATGTCCTCCTCCCGCAGGCTGGAGAGCAGCACTGCGCCGGAGGCCAGGTGCAATTCCACATTGCTCTTGAGCATCACCGTGCCGCTGAGGAACCGTCCCGCCGGGATCAGCACCCGGCCGCCGCCCTGCTCCGTGGCCAGATCCACCGCCTGCTGAATGGCCGGGGCGCAGTTGGTTACGCCGTCGGCTACCGCGCCGAAATCGAGGATATTGTATTCTGTCATGGGGATATGCCTCCTTGCCGGTCAGACTTGCTGAAGCCATTATAACATATTTTCCCGTGGATGTACACCCGGCGGAGCTTTCTTGCAGGAAGCGCCGGTTGATGGTATAATAGCCTGGCATATCCTTCCTTTTCAATAGATGACGACCTTGAAGGGAGTTCCCCCCATGAAAGATCTGACCTCCTGCCGCCTGATGCGCTGGCTGACCCATCGCGGCCTGCCCGCCCACATGGCCTATGACGCGCTGGGCTGGATGGGCTTCGGCAGCTTCATGCTGACCGTCCTGATCTCCATCTGTGTGAACAATGTGGAGCTGTACGGCTGGATGGAAATGCTTGCCCCGGCCGCGCTGGCGGCGATGGCTCTGCTGCTGATCTTCAGCGGCTGGTGCCTGTGGCAGGTGAATGTCCTGTGGGTGATGCTGCTGCTCTTCGGCGCGGGCGATCTGGTGATGGGCCTGGCCATCGACCTGGGCGACACCTGGCGGCTGATCTTTTCCGGGCTGGGCCTGACCATGCTGGCGCTGGGGATGATCCTGGCCCCCCGGCAGCTGCGCAATGCCAAAGCCCTGAAGCCCCTGCTGGAGAAGTCCCGGACGGACTGTCAGCTCATGCGGCAGAAAAAGGCCGCCGCGAAGCGTGCCGCCGCGAAGGCCGTGGCCACCGCGGACGCTGCGCAGCCCGTGTCTCAGTCCGGTCAACCGGCTGTGCCAGCCTCGGATACGGCTCAGCCCGCTGCCCCGGCGGAGCAGCCCCCGCTCAACCTGCTGGAGCAGCCCGTATTGTGGTCGCTGGCCTGCTGCATGCCCGACGCCGACCCGGTCTATCTGGGCACGGGGCGCGCGGAGGTGTTCACCCAGAGCATCCTGGCCTCAGTGCGCCGGGATTCGCTGTCCCACAGTCTGGGGATTCAGACGGGCATCCGCCGCTACGGCACCCCGGAGGACATCCGCGCCTTCCTGACCGGCTGCGTCCACAACGGCATCAGCACCCTGCGGGTCAACAGCGGCAGCCCCGACGTGCGGGATGTCCCCCTCGCGGAGGTGCTGGACTGCCGGGAGGAGCATCTCATCGACGAAAGAAACCGGCCCCTGCGCTACCAGCTGCTCCGGGCAAAGCAGGCCGCCTGGACACTGGGCAAGCAGCTGGATCAAAAGAACCTCCAGTCCCGGAAGATTGCCGAAACCATGCTGACCGCGCGGCTGAACGGCTACCGTGCCCTGGGCAACAGCCTCCTGTACGCCCTGGTGAGCGACATGCCTACGGACGGCCTCTGCGCCACCCGGGCTGCGCTGGATCAGCTGGCCGCATGGGCGCCCGGCTCCGGCTTTGAGGCTGATCCTGCCCTGCAGGCCCCGGTGATCAGCGTGCCGCTGTGCTTGGGCTTCGTGAACCATCCTGGCGAGGAGGGCGATGCCGGCAAGGGCTGCCTGTGCGTCTATACCGACCTGGCCCAGGCCCGCAAGGGGCAGGCCCTCTTCCGCGAGCACGGCATGGACTTCGCCGTGGGTATGGTGACCTATGAGGAAATGATGGGCCAGGCGGCCCAGTGCGCGGGCATTCTGGTGGACATGGGAACCATCAGCCTGGAGATTCCCAAGGCGGACTACGGCCAGGTGGAGGCTGTACGCAAGCTGGATGGGCCCATCGTGGCCCGCATCAAGGATGCGGAGAAACCTGCCGCGCCTCCCGCGGAAGCCCCTGCCCCCGAGGCGCAGCCCGTCCCTGCGGAGGCCAGGGCTGACGATCAGCCCCAGCCCGGCCCAACGCTGATGCACACCGCCACAGCCGGCCCCTGGAAGCAGTTCGACTACCGCTGGCCCCACCGCTTCGGGTACGACTACATGCTCCGCAGCGCCCAGTGGCTCATGGATCACGACCTGCCCGCCAGGACGCTGACCACCGCGGCCATCACCGGCACGCAGGAAACGGAGCACGTCCAGCAGCTGCAGGAGGGCCTCAGCCTGAAGGAATGCGCCGGGCATGAAGCGGGCGTGCTGGCCCTGGGCGGCTTCAGCGAGAGCGCTCGCGGCATGCTGAAAATCGTCTGGTTCAACCAGACCGACCGGGTGCGGGTGTTCATCATGGATGGCACGGATCAGGCGGCGGCGGACGGCTTCGTCAGCAGGCTGTGGGAGGCGGAGCAGAAGGGCTTTGCCTGAGCGGCTGTTCACGACTGTTCACACAACCGTCATCGAACGTTCTTCCTGACCGGTTATACTGGCGGCAGGCACGGTTTCCCGCCAACCGGGAGAATCTGCCGGAAACAGGAGGAACATACCATGAAACATCTATTCACGCTTGTGCTGGCCCTGCTGCTGTTCACCCTGCCCGCCATGGCGGAGGAAGCCGATACCCCGCCCCAGGAGGGCGACCGTCCCGCCATGGGTGAGCGCGACGCCGGGCAGCGGCCCGAGGGCGGCGAACGCCCCGACTTTGCTGAAGGCGGGCAGGGCGGGCGCGGCGGCAACGGCGGCGGCATGGCCGTCAGCGCGGAGCCGGACGAGGAGCTGCTGGCCATTCTGGATGAGGTGCAGGACAAGTATCAGCTGCTCTCCTACACGGATGAGGCCAGCGGCATTACCCTGCAGTACTACCTCTACACCCCCGAGGGCTATCAGGAGGACGGCGAGTACCCGCTGATCATGTTCATCCCCGACTCCCGGGCGGCGGGCCGGGAGCCCGAGACGTCCCTGACCATCGGCTGGGGCAGTGTGGTCTGGGCCACGGAGGCGGAGCAGGCCAAGCATCCCTGCTTCGTGCTGATTCCCATCTTCACCGAGACGGTGGTGGACGATAACTTCAACACCTCCGACCAGATCGACGTGGCGGTGAGCATCATCCGCCACCTGACGCAGACCTTCAGCATTGACGAGAGCCGCCTCTACACCACCGGCCAGTCCATGGGCGGCATGACCTCCTTCCACCTGAACGTGAAGTACCCCGACCTGTTCGCGGCCTCGCTGTTCGTGGGCAGCCAGTGGGACAACAGCATCCTGGACGTGCTGGAAGGCGACAGCTTCTTCTACATTGTCTCCGCTGGGGACGAGAAGGCCTCCACGGGGCAGAGCGGGCTGATGGCCGTCTTTGACCGGGACGGCGTCTCCTACACCCATGGGGAATGGAGCGCGAAGGATGACGCGCAGACCCAGGCGCAGGCCGTGCAGGCGCTGATTGGCCAGGGCTGCAGGGCGAACTTCGTCACCTTCACCGCCGGCACCACCCTGCCCGAGGGCATGTCCGGCAGCGAGCACCTGACCTCCTTCGACTACGCCTACCGGCTGGAAGCCGTCCGCGACTGGCTCTTCGCCCAGTCCAAATAAGCCAGGCACAGGAAAATGCCCTCTGCGGTTCATGTCGCAGAGGGCGCTTTTCATACTGAGGATTATTGACGCCTTATGGGGATCGCGCCGGATCAGCCTTCCCCTCCGGGGAAGGTGGCCGAGCGCAGCGAGGTCGGATGAGGTCGCT
>JBJEUJ010000285.1:0-1703 GCA_051883775.1 Aristaeellaceae bacterium
TGCTTCTTGGGATCCATGTGGCCCAGGGAGGTTCCCAGCTTGGCCAGCAGGTTGTGGAAGAAGCGGCCGTCATAGTATTCCTTGCCCGTGATCTTGCGGCACTGGGCGTCCTCAATGCCGGGGCGGATCTGCTGCAGCACCACGTCGATGCCGGACATATCCTGTCCCCACAGGGCGCGGAAGAAGTGCGCTGGGCCGTGTCCCAGGCGCATGTGGGAGCCGTTGTCCTCAATGACATGGCCGATGTACCTGACACCCCGTTCCCGGCACCAGGCGCCCACCTGCTCGCTGAAGTTCACCTGGAAGCTCCGGCTCACCTCGTTCATGTAGGTCAGGCGGGCGGAGGGACTGATCGGATCAAGCTGGTACCAGCAGGCTGCCAGCATCGGCAGGAAACGCTCGCCCCACGCATTCCGCAGTCGCTCCTCGATCTCCTGCGTCCAGCTCAGGGGCATGGCCGGGTTGCCCATCCGGGCGATGCCCACAACCCTGCCGCTGGCGTTGCCCACCTGGGGCTCGTCGGAGAAAAAGCCTGCGATGGTCTTGCCGAATTCATCCCGGTAGTGGGCGTAGTGGGGCTCGTAGCACACATCCAGCAGCAGGCGCACCACATCCCTGTCCAGGATGTTGATATGCGTCTGCCGGTCGTGCCCCTTGTAGGTGGTTTTCACCACCAGCACGCACCAGAGCCCGTCGGGGACGTCCCAGTATACCGTGTCGCCCTCCACATGACCGGTCAGGTCAATGGCCTCCAGCATCCTGCCCGGGTTGCCGCGATCCCTGCGGCAGGCCACCACGCCCACCAGACGCTCCTCCGCTTCCAGGCGGATCATGAAGGCGCGGCCCGGCGCAGGGCCTGCCACGTCAATCCCGTAATGCTCCAGGAGCAGCTTTCGCGCCTGGGGATATTCCCCGAGGCGACCGTTCAGGTAGCCCGTGGGGAAGTGGGCATCGTCCAGGATCCATACGCGCATGGCATGCTTCCTGGCTTCATCCAGGATGATGTCCAGGTCGTGCCACCACTGGGGGCCCACAAAATCAGGATGGGGACGGGCCTCGACGCACAGCGCGCCGATGCCCGACGCGGCAATCCGCTGCACACCCGCCCGCAGCTGCTGTTCGGTTTCGCCGTGAACCCACATGAAGGGAAGGATGGCGTTCCCGCTCCGTCCCGAAAGAACATCGGCCATTACCTGCATGGTCATTCCTCCGTGTATGCAAGGGACGGCTGTGGATCAGCTGTCCAGGGTGAAGCTGCAGTAGGCAATCCGCAGCCGGTTCCAGGTGTAGGTGATCATGACCTGGTTATCGTCGGTGACAACCACCGCGGGATAACAGTAGTTGCCTGGCCCTTCCTCCAGCTGCAGGAGGGGCTCGAAGGTTTCGCCGTTATCGCAGGATACGGCCACGGTGAGCGGCGTGCGCGCGCCCTTGTAGTAGTTGGGCAGGTTCTCCCGGGGATTGTAGACCAGGATGATCCGTCCGTCCTTCATCCGGGCCAGGTCGATGCCGCTGTTGTTGTTGGGCAGCCCGGTATCGTAAGCGGTGCACCAGGTCTGGCCCCCATCCAGGGAATCGCTGCGGAAAATCCGCGAGGAGGTGGAGCGGCAGAACATATGCACCGCGCCCGCGTCATCCTCCCACAGGGTCGGCTGAATCAGCCCCTTGCCGAAGCAGAACTGCTTGTTGTAGGGACGATCCAC
>JBJEUJ010000286.1:0-5001 GCA_051883775.1 Aristaeellaceae bacterium
CGGCCCTTGTTCATCAGCTCCACCCAGTCCTTGATCTTCACCAGCAGCTCGTCGTTGGTGGCAGCCTTGTCCATCATGGACAGCAGCTGGGGGATGGCCGTTACCGACCGGGTGGAGGTCATGATGGAGCGAACCAGCTTCAGGCCCTCCAGCTGGGGGGCGGTCAGCAGCATCTCGGCCCGCTTGGTGCCGGAGAGCTGCAGGTTCAGCGCGGGGCTGACGCCCGCCCTTGCCACGGAGGCGTCCAGCCACAGCTCCATGTTGGCCGTGCCCTTGAATTCCTCGATGATGGTGTCGTCCACCTTGTTGCCGGTCTCAATGTTCATCGCGCCGATGACGGTGAGGCTTCCGCCCTCCTTCAGGCACCGGGCCGCGCCGAAGAGCTTCTTGGCCCGGAAGAGGCTGGTGGGATTCACCATGCCGGGCATGCCGCGGCCCTGCTGGGCGGCGGTGGTGGTGTAGGCCTTGACCAGGCGGGTCAGACTGTCCACCAGCAGTACCACGTCCTTGCCCTGCTCCACCAGGCGCTGGGCCCGCTCCTGCACCATGTCCGCCAGGCGCAGGTGATTCTCCGGCGGCTGGTCGAAGGTGGAGGCCAGCACCTGACACTTCACCTGATCCCGGAAGCAGGTCACGTCCTCGGGGTTCTCGTCGATGAGCAGGGCCATCACCGTGACCTCGGGATGGTTGGCGCAGATCACATTGGCGAAGTCCCGCAGCAGCTCCGTCTTGCCGGTGTCAGGCGGGCAGAGCAGCAACCCCCGCTGACCAAAGCCCAGCGGCGCGATCAGATCCACCAGGCGCATGTCGTTCAGCGGCTCGCCGTCGCGAACCTCCAGGTTGATGCGGCGGGTGGGGTAGATGGGCGTCAGCTCCTCAAAGATGGGCCGGGGCAGCGCCTGATCGGCGGCAACGCCGTTGATCTCGGTGATGTAGAGCATGGCGGCGTACTTGTCGCCCTCCCGCTGGGGGCGGGTCTTGCCGGTGACATAATCACCCGTGCGCAGGCCGAAGCGGCGGATCTGCGCCATGGAGACGTAGATGTCCTTGCTGGAGGGCAGGAACTGCTCCGAGCGCAGGAAGCCGTAGCCGTCGGGGTGCATTTCCAGCACGCCCGCGCCGTCCAGACATTCGCCGGCGGCCAGCAGATCCGTCACGCCGGGATTGGGCGCGGCAGGCTCCTGGGGCGGGGCATAGGTATCCCGGCGGGGAGCGTAGGAGCGCTGCTCGTAGCGGGGCCGGGACTCATACCCGCCGGAGGGCCGCTGCTGATACCCCGTGTCGTAGCCGGGATCGCTGACGCCGCGATTGCCGCCCTCATAGGGCCGGGGAGCGTCGCCATAGCTGCGGCGCTCGGGCGCGCCGGGGCCGAAGCCCGTGCTGCGGGGAGCCTCCTGCCGGTAGGGGCGGTATTCCTCCTCCTGCCGGGCGGGCGCGGGAGCTTCCTCCGCCGCCGGGCCGAAGCGGGGCGTATAGCCCGTGGGCCGGGTCTGGGAGGGCCGGGGCGCGTCGGCAGTGGTGGGCCGGCTGCTCTGCCAGTTGTTCTGCCGGGGCGGATAGGCGGGCGCCTGATAAGCGGGCTTGCTGCTATAACGGGGGGAGGGGTTGTGCCATGCGGCCCGGTACTGGGTCTGCGCAGGCTCCTGCCGGGGGGCGGGGGAGACCGCCGGTTCCGAGAGCACGGGGGTTTCCGGGGCGGGAGCCGCCTCCAGCGCGTCCTCGGCGGCCGGGGCTTCCGCAGGCGTGTCCTCCAGGGGGCCGAGGGCGTCGGTCAGCTTGGCGATGATGCTTTCCTTGTTGACGCCGGCGCCCAGGGTTACGCCGTGCTCCTTGGCCATTTTCCGCAGTTCCACCACCGTTTTGGACGAAAGATCAAGGGTTGCCAATTTGATATGCCTCCTACTAATGGGTCGGTTGACAGGGTCGATCGGCAGTCGATATGCAATAGAACGAACGAGAGCAGGAAACGATTCCCTTCAGGCGGCAGGAAAGGCGCAAATAGAGCCTGCGCCGTGATATGCCGGAAGCCTGCGCTCGTCATCATCTCCGCCAGGCGGAAGGTATCCGCTGCGGCATGGGGGAGAAGGCGGCTGTCCAGGGGCGCGCACCGGCTGCCGCAAGCCGGTGGGCCATCAAAGCATGGGCAGAGCTCCTGCGCGAGTCAGGAGGGGCGGCTGCCCGCCATGCTCCGCTGCTCAAACGGCAGGCAGAGGATGAAGCAGCCGGCGGTCACAGACAGCATGGGTGCGGTGAAAATCAGGCTGATGGCGCACCCATATGCACAGGTGAAGCCTCTGTGCCGGGGAATCCCAGCGCATGAAGCAGGCGGGCCGGTTCAGATGTGCCGAGACGATCCTGGAATTCCTGATAACAAATGCTTGCATGGGGGAGCGACTGGAAAAGATAGACCATATTCTGCTTCATCCTACCCAACCATATTGATATATGTAGTATAACAAATACGGACGCATTCCGCAAGAGAAAAAAACATGAAAATTCCATGAAAGAGCGGGAAGGTGCGGAAAACAAGAAAACCCTTCCTGTCCGGAGACAGGAAGGGACGTTCGACGGAAATCAGTACTTGCGCTTGCGTGCAGCCTCTGCTTTCTTCTTGCGCTTGACGCTGGGCTTCTCATAATGCTCGCGCTTGCGAACCTCCTGAATGACGCCTGCGCGGGCGCACTGGCGCTTAAAACGCTTCAGAGCGCTCTCCAGAGATTCGTTCTCGCGGACGCGTACCTCGGACACTGTTATCCCTCCTCTCGCTCATCTCGCCTTGACATCAGCCGGCTAAGACGGACGGATGGCGAACCGTATTGCTATTATATCGCCTTTCGGAGCTTGCGTCAATGGGAAATTTCATTTTTCTCAACAATTTTGTGAGAAATCCTTGTTTCCCTGCCGCAAACAGGGCTGTCAGGCCATGCTTTCGCCCATCTTCCGCCCGCCCAGCACGTGGAAGTGCAGATGCCGCACGGACTGGCAGGCGTCCTCGCCGCAGTTGCTGACCACGCGGAAGCCCCGCTCCGTCAGCCCCTCCTGGACGGCGACCCTCTTGCAGGCGCGGATGCAGGCCGCCAGGGCGGCATCGTCCAGCGGGTCGGTATCGGCCACGTCGGCAACATGGGTCTTGGGCACCACCAGCACATGGGTGGGGGCCTGGGGGTTGATGTCCCGGAAGGCGTAAACCATCTCGTCCTCATACACCTTCGTGGAAGGAATATCGCCGGCGATGATCTTGCAGAACAGGCAGTTTTCCATGGTTCAACATCCTTTCATTCTATATGACGATGCGGATGCGTTCTTTCATCCGTTGTCAGCAGGAAATTTCTCCGGCCATGCCCTCGTCCCGCAGGGCGGTGAGCCGCACGTCCACCAGCGCCCCCTGGCGGCAGGCGGGGCAGTCGGGCAGGGTCACCTGGAGGTATTCCGGCGTGTAGCCCACCCAGCCCGCCTCCGTGCGCTCCTCCAGCAGCACCGGCGCGGTCAGGCCCAGCCAGCTCTCCCGGTAGGCCCGGGCGGTTTCCTCGCCCAGGGCGATCAGCTCCCGGGCCCGCTGCTCCTTGAGGGCCGTGGTCAGCTGACCGGGCATCACGGCGGCCTTCGTCCCCTCCCGGGGAGAGTAGGGGAACACGTGGATCTTCGCGTACCCCACAGTGCGGATCATCTGCCGGGTCTGCTCATATTCCGCCTCTGTCTCCCCGGGGAAGCCGGTGAGCACGTCGGTGGTGAAGGCCGCGTGGGGGAACACGGCGCGCAGGTTATCCACGGCCGCCAGGTACATGCGGGTGTTGTAGCGGCGGGCCATGCGGGCCAGCACCGTATCGCTGCCGGACTGCAGCGCCAGATGGAACTGGGGGCAAACCTTGTCCATCCGCCCCAGCGCCTCGGCAAAGGCAGGGGTGGCGATGGTGGGCTCCAGGCTCCCCAGGCGGATGCGCCGCACGCCATCCACCGCCTGCACCCGGGCGATGGCGTCCAGCAGGGTGGAGCCGTCCGTCAGATCCTTGCCGTAGCTGGACAGGTGGATGCCCGTCAGCACCAGCTCGGTGAAGCCAGCCTCCGCAAGACGCCGGGCCTCCCGGCCGATTTCCTCCAGCGGGCGGCTGCGGATGGGCCCCCGCACGCTGGGAATGATGCAGTAGGTGCAGCGGTTGTTGCAGCCCTCCTGGATTTTCAGGATGGCCCGGGTGTGGTCCTCCTGGTCGGTGATGGTCAGGTTCTCAAAGGGGGATTCGGTGGTCAGCTCGTCCACGGCGCACAGCTGCACGTTCTCCCGCACAGCCTTCTCCAGCAGCGTGACCACCTCGCTGCGCCGCTGGGTGCCCAGAATCAGCCGCGCGCCGGTGGAGAGCAGCTCCTCGCCCTTGCGCTGGGCCAGGCATCCGCACAGGATCACCTCGCTCAGAGGATGCTCCCGCCGCAGCCGCCGGGCGATTTGCAGGGACTTCTTGTCCCCCGTGCCGGTCACGGTGCAGGTGTTCACCACGTACACGTCCGCCTCGCCCTGGAAGGGCACAATGGCGTACCCCGCCGCCCGGAACAGCTCCAGCATGGCCTGGGTGTCATACTGGTTCACCTTGCAGCCAAGGGTGTGGAAAGCAACAGTATTCACGGTATTCTCTCACTCCATCTCGCCGTACAGGCACATCAGCGCGCTCAGGGCGCACAGCCCCGCCGTCTCCGTGCGCAGGATGCGGGGGCCGAGGGTCACGCTCCGGCAGCCTGCGGCCTGCATGGCGGCTACTTCCTCCGGGGACATGCCCCCCTCCGGGCCGATGACCACCGCCAGGCTCGTGATCTCCGGGTGCTCCCGGTGGAAGGCGGTCAGGCTGTAGCCCCGGGCGTTCTCCCAGGGGACAATGGCCCCGTCGTGCGTCTTCAGCCGCTCCGTCAGCTGCCGGAAGGATACCGGCGCGTCCACCGCCGGGGTCAGGCAACGGCCCGACTGCTTGCAGGCCTCCCGGGCGATCTTCTGCCAGCGCTCCTGCTTCTTCGCGC
>JBJEUJ010000286.1:5101-8271 GCA_051883775.1 Aristaeellaceae bacterium
GACTGCTTGCAGGCCTCCCGGGCGATCTTCTGCCAGCGCTCCTGCTTCTTCGCGCCGTCCCTGGCGTTCAGCTGCACCACGCAGCGACTCATGGCCACCGGGACGATCCGCTCCGCCCCCAGCTCCACCGCCTTCTGGATGATCAGCTCCATCTTGTCGGCCTTGGGCAGGCCCTGGTACAGGGTGATGCGCAGCCGGGCCTCGGTGGAGGGCAGCTCCGCCAGAACCTTGCAGGCGACGCTCTCACCCTCCATGGCAGCGATCTCCGCGGCGTAGCGGCGGCCCCCGGCGAACAGCTCCGCCTTGTCCCCGGGCTGCATCCGCAAAACGCGGATGGCATGGCGGGCATCCTCGGCGCTCAAATACGCCCTGCCCTGGGGCGATACCTCGCCCTCGGCATAAAAGCGGTGCATCAGTCGTGCCTCCGGGAAAGCATGGCCACCCACTCGCCCTTGCGGCGGATGTCGAGGATGGTGTAGTCGGCGGCGGTCAGCGCGTCCACCACGTCCTGCTCCCGCTCCTTGATGATGCCGGAGCAGATGAACAGCCCGCCGGGAACGATGTGGTCGTTCAGCGGAGAAGCAAACATGCAGATCACGTCCGCAATGATGTTGGCCACGCACAATTCGCAGGTCACGTCCAGGTGATCCAGCAGGTTGCCCTCCAGGGCGGTAACCCTGTCCTGCAGGCCGTTGTGCTCGATGTTCTCCCGGGCGACCTTCACGGCCATGGGGTCGATGTCGATGGCGGTGACCTCCTTGGCGCCCAGCAGCGCCGCGCCGATGGCCAGGATGCCGCTGCCCGTGCCCACGTCGATGACCCGCTCGCCGCCGTGCAGGGCCTCCTCTAGCAGCTCCATGCACATGCCGGTGGTCTCATGGGTGCCGCTGCCAAAGGCCATGCCGGGGTCAATCTCGATGACCTTGTCGCCTTCCTGGGCGTCGTACAGCTCCCAGGTGGGCTTCACCACCAGGTGATGGCCCGCCCGGAAGGGCTTGTAGAACTTCTTCCACACCTCCGACCAGTCCTCATCGTGAACGTTGGCGGTGCCGATGTCCAGGCTGCCCATGTCCATGGCGGCGGCCTTCAGCTCCGTCATGCGCAGCCGCAGGGCCTGCAGCTTGTCCGCAAAGGACGCGCCCGGCTCAAACCAGGCATGCACCAGCACGTCCTCGGGCATGGCCTCGATGAGCTTGGGGTCGATGATCTCCCAGATGCCGTTGGGCTTGCTGGGGTCGGGGATATCCGCGCGATCCTCCACCATGGTGCCCGTGGCGCCCTCCTGCATCAGCGCCTCGGAGACCAGCTCCGCCCCGGCGGTGGTGGTGTGGATGGTCAGTTCAATCCATTCCATGTGTCCTCATCCTTTTCATTCGTTTTCAGGCTGATGGGTGCGTCAGTTCTCGCGGAAGGTGTCGATGCCCCGCAGCAGCTCGTACTCCCGCACGTCGCGCACGGTGGTGTACATTCTGCGCGTCAGCACCGAGCCCGCCCGGTAGTACAGGCAGATGAAGGGGCAGTCCTCGGCAAACTTGGTCTGAATCTTGTACAGCGTGTCGGTGTAGCTGCCCTGATCGGTCTTGGTGCGCAGATCCTTGCACAGGTCGGTCATCTCGGTGGAGCGGTAGCGGGTGTAGTTGCCGGTGTTGCCGCTCATGAGCATGAAGCCCCAGTCCGGGCAGGGATCCATGGCGTAGGCGGCCAGGGCCAGCTGATAGGAGCCGGCGGTCAGGCGGGACTGCATGTTGGCGAAGGTGACGGTGGAGGTGGTGCAGTTGATGCCGATGGCGGCCAGGCTGGTGGCGATGCTCTCGGCCACCTCCACGCGGACGTTGTTGTCCGGCTCCTCGTACACCCGCAGCGTCAGCGACAGCGTCTCCAGCTCGCCCTTGTCGTTGACCTTGTCCAGGTAGCCGTCCTCATTGCTGTCCTCCCAGCCGTCCTCCGCCAGCAGCGCCCGGGCGGCGTCCAGGTCGGTGGTGAAATAGGAATCCAGCGAGTCGTTGTACATCCAGGTGCCGGGGATGGCGGGGGTGTCGGTGCGCTCCACCATGCCCATGTACACCGTGGAGGCGATCTTGTCCACGTCGATGGCGTAGCGGATGGCCTTGCGCACGTTGATGGAATTGAGCGGCGCGGCCGAGTGGTTCATCAGCAGCACCTCCAGCTGGTTGGTGCGATAATCGAGGGCCAGGGAGGTGGTGCCGCTCTTGTACTGGGCGGCGGAAATGGAACGGGTGAAGCACGCGTCCACCCGGGCGTATTCGTAGCTCTCGATCACATCGCCGGGGGTGTTGTGGCACACCACCATGATTTCCTTCACCTGGGGCTGGGTCTGCCACCAGTTGGTGTTGGCCTGCAGCCACAGGTAGTTGGCCGGCTCAAAGGTGGACACCACGTACGCGCCGGTGCCGGGAGGATTGTCGCTCTCCACATAGGCGGCGGGCAGCACCGGGAAGGTCATGGCGTAGAGCAGCCCCCAGTACTTGCGGGCGGCCTTGACCACCACGGTGGTATCGTCCTTGGCGGTGATGCTGGATACGAAGTAGTTCAGGTTGGCATAGTAGCCCTTATCGGTGGCGTTCTCGTCCTGGGCGCGCTTGAGAATGTACTGGGCGGTGGCCACCACGTCGTTTGCGGTCAGCGGCGTGCCGTCGGAGAAGGTCACGTTCTCCCGCAGGTGGAAGGTCCAGGTCTTGCCGCTGCCGCTTTCCTCCCAGCTTTCTGCCAGGCCGGGCTGGGGCAGGTAGTTGTCGTCGATGGTGACCAGGCTGTCGTAGAGCAGGTCATAGACGCTCATCATATCCCGCTCCTGGGGCTCCAGCGGACGGATGGCCGTGGTCTTGGTGGACTGAATGCCCACCACCAGGCTGTCCTCCACATTGCTGGCCTCAGCGGCGGGCAGACAGACCAGCAGGCACAGACACAGACTCAGCGCCGCCGCTCGCCGCATCGTCCTGGTTGAAAACATGGAAGTAAAGCGCGTCATAAATGCCATAATCCTGCGTCACTCTCCCTGCGTAGGTTTTCGTGGGGCCGTTGGGCAGATTCTCCAGGGGAAGGGTTATGCCGTCGGGGGAGATGCTCCTGTCGCTGAGCCAGGAGGCCACGGTGCTCTGCCCCGCGTGATAGGCGCAGGCCACCGCCACCGGATCCCCCCGGAACAGCTT
>JBJEUJ010000287.1:0-1695 GCA_051883775.1 Aristaeellaceae bacterium
TGAACCGCGGCTACCGCGTGCAGTTCAACAGCGCCATCGGCCCCTACAAGGGCGGTCTGCGCCTGCACCCCTCTGTGAACCAGAGCATCCTGAAGTTCCTGGGCTTTGAGCAGATCCTCAAGAACAGCCTGACCGGCCTGCCCATCGGCGGCGGCAAGGGCGGCTCCGACTTCGACCCCAAGGGCAAGAGCGACAACGAGGTGATGCGCTTCTGCCAGAGCTTCATGACCGAGCTGTACCGGCACATTGGCAAGGACGTGGACGTGCCCGCCGGTGACATCGGCGTGGGCGGCCGCGAGATCGGCTACCTCTACGGCCAGTACAAGCGTCTCACCGGCCTGTACGAGGGCGTGCTCACCGGCAAGGGTCTGACCTGGGGCGGCTCCCTGGCCCGGACCCAGGCCACCGGCTACGGCCTGTGCTACCTGACCCAGGCCATGCTCCAGGCCAACGGCAAGGACGTGGCGGGCAAGACCGTGGTGGTGTCCGGCTCCGGCAACGTGGCCATCTACGCCACCGAGAAGATCACCCAAATGGGCGGCAAGGTGGTGGCCATGTCCGACTCCAACGGCTACATCCATGATCCCGACGGCATCAAGCTGGACGTGGTCAAGCAGCTGAAGGAAGTGGAGCGCAAGCGCATCAAGGAGTATGTGAAGGCCGTTCCCACCGCCACCTACACCGAGGGCTGCGCCGGCATCTGGACGATCCCCTGCCAGATCGCCCTGCCCTGCGCCACCCAGAACGAGATCAACGAGGCTTCCGCCAAGGTGCTGATCGCCAACGGCGTGGAGGCCGTGGGCGAGGGCGCGAACATGCCCTCCACCCTGGAGGCCACCGCAGCCTTCCAGCAGGCGGGCGTGCTGTTTGCCCCCGCCAAGGCTGCCAACGCGGGCGGCGTGGCCGTGTCCGCGCTGGAGATGAGCCAGAACTCCATGCGCCTGAGCTGGACCTTCGACGAGGTGGATGCCAAGCTCAAGGACATCATGGTGGGCATCTTCCACAAGATCGACGAGGCCGCCAAGGAATACGCCACCCCCGGCGACTATGTGGCCGGCGCGAACATCGCGGGCTTCCTGAAGGTTGCCGACGCGATGATGGCTCAGGGCGCGGTGTAAGGGGTAGGACGTGGTGCGCTGGGGGAAGGGGAACTTTCCTGGAGGAAAGCTTCCCCTTCCCCCAGACCCCTTTCTCTTCAAAGGACTTCGGCGACTTTTCATGCAGCCGGTGCGGCGGCATGACGCAAACAGCGTCCGTTCATGGGGCCCATCCCTTGATCGGACGCTGTTTGCTGCGCGGCGGACGTGTGGGGCTGTTCGGGCTGCGCTGGGGGAAGGGGAACTTTCCTGGAGGAAAGCTTCCCCTTCCCCCAGACCCCTTTCTCTTCAAAGGACTTCGGCGACTTTTCATGCTGCCGGTGCGGCGGCATGACGCAAACAGCGTCCGCTCATGGGGCCCATCCCTTGATCGGACGCTGTTTGCTGCGCGGCGGATGTGTGGGGCAAAAGGGGTGTCTGCTATTGCAGACACCCCTTTTATGGCTGCAGCAATCTCCGTCGGCCTCCGCAGGAGGTCGCCGCCTCTCACCCCTATGGCGGAGGGTGCAACCCCCACGCGAAGCGGGACGACCGTAGGGGAGTCCCGCCCGAGCTCACGCAACCAAGCCCCCTTCCCCGGAGGGGAAGGTGTCACGGC